>JAYSSW010000307.1:0-2025 GCA_043720335.1 Planctomycetia bacterium | reverse complement strand
GCATTCGCCGCCCTGCTGCGCGAGGCGCAGAAATCCCCCGCCGTCGCGAAGACGGCGCCGTAGCGGGGCGGAAGACGAGGTAGGTCGGCAGCGACGCGTCGGCGAGCACGTCCTGCCATTTCTTGTTGCTGGCGGCCTGCTCCGACGCCTGCGCGGACGACAGCTTCGGATTGGGGACGATGTCGACGTACAAGCTCGCCTTAACCATCTTCCTCAGCTCGCCGGCCACGTCGGGCAGGGGGAAGACGTTGCTTTCGTTGTCGCGGCAGTTGGTGCAGTTGACGCCGGTGAAGTCGATGAAGATCAGCTTGTTGTTCTTGATCGCGTCGTCGTAGGCGTCCTTGTACTCCATGTGCCAGTCCTTGTGCGACGGCCCGCCGCCCCCCCCGCCCGCGCCGTCGTTGTCGTGGCCGGTGCGGAGCGGCAGGAAGGCGACCACGTTCTCGCCGACGATGCCCGCGGGGCGGATGCCGAGCATGGCGGGGGCGAGGTAGACGGCCAGGCCGAGGAACATCGTCGCCAGCACCATGCGGGGGACGGCAATCGTCTCCTCCTTGTCGTCGTGAGGCAGCCGGTAGAAGCCGAGCAGGTAGAGCGAGCAGGCGATGGACAGGGCGATCCAGGCGGCCAGGACGGTGTCGTAGTTGAACAGGCGCGGGTTGCCCGGGTTCATGGCGAAGTCGGCGTTCGAGAGGAACTTGAGGGCGGCGCCGAGTTCGAGGAAGCCCATGACGACCTTCACCACGTTCAGCCAGCCGCCGCTCTTGGGCAGCTTCTTGAGCAGGCTGGGGAACATCGCCAGCAGGAAGAACGGGGCCGCGAACGTCGCCGAGTAGACGACGGCGGCCAGGACCAGGTTGAGGAGCGGCGGCGGGGTCTGCGAGATCGCCAGCGAGCTGAGCATCAGCCCCAGGAACGGGCCGGTGCAGGTGAAGCTGGTGATGGTGAACGTCATGGCCATGAAGACCGTGCCGGCCAGGCCCCCCTTGCCCTCGCGGGACGAGGTGAAGCGGGCGAGGAACGACGGCAGCTCGATCTCGTACATGCCGAACAAGCTGAGCGCGAAGACGATGAGGACGATCCCCAGCGCGAAGTTGAACCAGCCATTGTTCGCCAGGGCGATGACGACGTTGCCCAGCGCCAGCATCACCACGGTCAGCATGACGATGATGGTGCCGGAGTAGACCGACGCCATCGTGAACGGCCGATGGTGCTCCTTCTCGGACTGCTTGAGGAAGAAGTTGACCGTGATCGGGATCATCGGGAAGACGCACGGCGTGAACAGCATCAGCAGCGCGCTGAGGGCGGCGTAGGCGAGCAGCCCGCCCAGGTCGTTGAAGTCGATCTTCTGCGTCGACGGGCCCGCCGTCGGAAGCGCGCCGGCCGCGCCCAGCCGCTTCTGCAGCTCGTCGGCGGGCGGCGTCACCACGGCGACCGCAGGCGGGCCTTTCAGCCGGTCGAGCGTCGTTTGATTCGGGGCGACGGCGCTCCCTGCGACCTGCAGCGACGCGGTGAACGGCGCGTAGTCGCCCGGCAGGCAGCTCGACTTGTTGCAGACCTGTAGACGAACCTTGACCGTCAACTCGTGCTTGCCGGGCTTCGTCGCCTGATCGACCAGGAACTCCTGCGTCCAGGTGAACGGCTTGGAGTGCGTGAACTCCAACGCGTTCTTGAGATCGAGGTTGAGCGTGAGGTGGTAGTCCGGCTCCGTCTCGTGCAGGGGCCAGAGCGGCTTCAGTCCGTCGGCGCCCGCGTAGGCGAGCTTCGTCATGATGGACGCGCTCTGCTCGACGGTGCGCTTCGTCGCCGGGTAGGTGTAGCAGTCCCTGGCGGGAGTTCCCGTGATGGTCAGCTTCACCACGTCGCCCGGCTTGGCCTGCGCGGGCTCGAACTTCGCCGTCAGCGTCAGCCGCTTCGCCAGCTCGGCTGCGGCCTTGCTCTGCGACGGGGCCGGTTGTTTCACGGCGGGCTTCGCCTGGTTGGCGTCCGAGAACGGGTCGTCGTCCCCCTGGGCGCGGA
Source organism: Planctomycetia bacterium (assembly GCA_043720335.1). Taxonomy (GTDB): domain Bacteria; phylum Planctomycetota; class Planctomycetia; order Gemmatales; family Gemmataceae; genus JAYSSW01. Next base: position 6 of record JAYSSW010000307.1, on the reverse strand, counting down.
CGTGCG
>JAYSSW010000306.1:0-4437 GCA_043720335.1 Planctomycetia bacterium | reverse complement strand
GGGCAAGGAAAGCATCGCGCAGAAACGCCAGCTCTGCGGCTGGGACCTCCGCTTCCTGCTCGAAGTTCTTGCCGGATCAGCCATTTACTGACAGCTGGCCCTGGTCTTGAGGAATTCGTAGCTAGGATTGTCTTTTTCGTAGCCGAAAATGTAGGAACGAGACACTCCTTTATCTTTTGATTCAAAGATGTATTTTTTGCGAATATCATCAACTGATGAATAATTAAGCAGCTCGCCGTGCTTCAATTGCTCAAGCAATGCTTGCAAGAGGATCAATGATGTCGTCAATCGCTGCTGTCCATCAACGACATAGAAAGGGCGATATCTTTTTGAATCAATGATCCATAGATCATCGACCCATTTTTGGGAGTCTTGAGGCGTTACTTCTTCTAACGTCAAGACTCCTGTATAGTGATCCCGGTTTGGTTCTAGCAAAACAAGATCGGTCCAGAAATCTTTTAATTGACGTTTTGTCCACGAATATCCTCGTTGATAATCAGGAATTCTGAAAAGATTCTCCGTAAATATTTTGGAAAGAGAATAGAGTTCTGTGTGCATTTGAGCCTTCTCTGGAACGCCTGTGGTTTACTTGGTTGTGCGGTTCATTTGGTGATTCTATGGCGTTTTAGAGGAAGGCACACCTTTTTCGCTCATTTTTTGTGCATGCGTTCCTCATATTTTTTGTTTTTTGCAATTCGAGAGATTTGTATCGATGGCGTGATCCCTTCGATGAACATTTATGCCGAGCACAATATGCCCTACTAAAAATCGGCCGTTGCGTAAAAGAGCCTCACGACGCCGGCGGCGGCGAGCATGTTTAGAGCATCACGAAACCTCCGCGCGAGGCGCCGGCAGCGCTCCGATCCGCTCCATCTCCCGGTCGTATTCTTCGTTTTCGGCCTCGGCTTCCGCTTCCCGCTGTCGAAGTTGCTCGGTCGTCAGTCCTTGGTAGCCGCGTGCGAGCTGGTCCGCCCGGATCTCCCGGCCCACGTCAGCCAGGCCGCGCTTGGGCTTGCTCGCAGAGGCCGCGCGGATGGTCACGCGGACCGGGCCGGGCGGCAGGCTCGGCGGGTGAGTCAGCTGCAGTTGGCCGTTCAGGTCGAGGGTTGCTTCGATCGTCTCTTCAGTGATTTCCACAGCGAATCCTCCTTCGCGTCATCATAGCGGGGACAACGAGGACGAGGAACGGCGGTCCCTTGCTACTCCAGCTTCAGCAGCACCTTGCCAGCGCGGGCGGGGCGGGCGGCGTGGGTGGTCGCTTCGGCGAACTGGGCGAGCGGGTAGGTGGCTTCCACGGTGGTCGTCAGCACGCCGGCCCGCAGCAGCGACTTGATCTGGCGGAACAGCTGCAGCATCGTCAGCACGCCTTGCTGGGCGGCCCAGTCGCCGAGGTAGAAGCCTTCGAGCTTCTTCATGCCGGTGATGAGCAGGCGAGGCGTCAGCGGCACCGGGTCGCTTGACAGGCTGCCGTACAGGAGCAGCTTCCCGCCCGGCGCCAGGCAGCGCAGCAGCTCGGCCGTCGTCGCCCCGCCGACCGGGTCGATCGCGTGCAGCACGCCGGCGCCGCGCGTGATCTCCTTCACGCGCGCCGGCACGTCCTCGTCGCTCGTGCAGATCACGCGCTCGGCGCCGGCGCGGCGCAGTTCCTCCACCTGTTCGCGGCGGCGGACGAGGTTGATCGTCGCGAAGCCCTGGTGCTTGGCGTAGCGGATCATCATCTTCCCCAGCGAGCTGCCCGCCGCCGACTGAAGGAGAAACGCGCCGGACGGGACTTGCAGCAGGTGGCTGGCCATCGCGATGACGGTCGCCGGGTTGACGAAGAACGACGCGACCTGCTCGTCGGGAACATCGTCCGGCACCGGCACGACGTGGCGCGCGGACAGGACGAGCTGCTGCTGCCAGGCGCCCCCGCCGCTGGCGAGGACGGCGACGCGCCGGCCGGGCTTCAGGCCGCGCAGCGTGGCGATCCAGCCGGGGCCGACCGCGTCGACCACGCCGCAGCCTTCGAAGCCCGGCGTGGCGGGGAGCGTCGGCAGGCGGTCGTAGGCGCCCTGCACGCGCATCAGGTCCGACGGGTTGATCGGGCTGAGCTTCATCCGCACGCGTACCTCGCCAGCCCCCGGAGTCGTCTCCGGCACGTCGCGCAGCTGAAGCACGTCGCCTGGTTCGCCGAACCGCTCCTGCACCAGCGCTTTCATCGCGTCCCTCTCGTCGAGCCGTGGTTGGTGGACGAGGATGATTTACGGATTTGAAAGGGAGAAAACGCTTGAACCACAGAGGCACAGAGAACACAGAGGAAAGGCAAAGAGAGTGTCGCCAAGCCCCACCATGAGCAACGCGATTGGTGGGGGTCGAACCGTGCAACCATTCACCCCCAGGAATCGCTTCGCTCATCCTGGGGCTTGGCAACACGCTCTCTCTCCCTGCCTTTCCTCTGTGTTCTCTGTGCCTCTGTGGTTCAACGTCTTTCCCCTGCCGAAAAACACGCGAAAATCACGTTGAACACGGGTCGAAGTCCGATTTTCTTGGAGAATTTGAGGAAAACAGGACGATGAAGGCGAAAAAACGTGGAAAATGCTGGTTTTTCAAGCATAATCTGATTGACAACGAATGGGCCAGGTTTTAGGTTGCCTTCAGGAGACGCGGAACCAGCCCCTTTTTCCCCCTTCTACGAGGAATGTTCGATGAACAAAGCCAAGCCCGCAACGAAGAGCGTGATCTACCAGACGCTGGCCGACAAGACCGGCCTGACGCGCAAGCAGGTGGCGAGCGTGTTCGACTCGTTCGGCGAATTCACCAAGGCGCAGGTGAGCAAGAAAGGCCCCGGCGTGGTCGTGCTGCCGGGCATGCTGAAGATCAAGCGCCACGAGAAGCCGGCCACCAAGGCGCGCCAGGGCATCAACCCGCGCACCGGCGAATCGATGACCATCCCCGCCAAGCCGAAGCGCACCGTGGTCAAGGTGCTGGCCCTGAAGGCGCTCAAGGAAATGGTCAAGTAAGGCCGGCGGCGGTTCCGCGGCTCCCCGCCGTGCGGCGTCCAGAACCCGAGAAGCCCCGGCGTCCATCGCCGGGGCTTCTCGCTGCGCGGGCAGGAATCACGTCATCAAGCCCGCTGCCGCTAGGCGGCGGGGTCGGCGACGAACGAAAGATCGCCAGCGCTTCAGCACGGCAGCCCCGCCGACCGCAGCGCCGCTCGCATCTTGTCGAGCTTGTCGGCCGACAGCGGGCCGACGGGGGAGCGGCACGGGCCGATCGGCGTGCCGAGCAGCTGCAGCGCCGCCTTGACGCCGCCCGGCGCCGTGCCGAGCGTGAGGCTGAGGCGAACCGGGTTCAGCTGCCGCTGCGCCGCCAGCGAGGCCGCGTGGTCGCCGCGCATGAACGCCTCGTAGATGGCGACGAGGATCTTCGGGGCGATGTTGCCCGTCGCCGGCACCGCCCCCTTGGCGCCGAACACCAGGGCGGGGTAGATCAGCGTGTCGCGGCCCATCATCACGCTGAAACGGTCGGGCACCGCGCGCAGGTACTCGTTGGTGTTCTGCAGGTCGCCGCTCGAATCCTTGATGCCCAGGATGTTCGGGATCTCCGCCAGGCGGGCGACGGTGTCGACGTCGATCTTGAGGCCGCCGCACGTCGCCGGGTTGTTGTACAGCACGACCGGCAGCGACGTGCTCTCGGCGATGCGGCGGTAGTGGTCGAAGATCTCCTGCTGGCTCGGCATGATGAAGTACGGCGTGATGACCGACACCCCCTGCGCCCCTTCCTTCTCCGCCATCCTCGTCAGCCGCACCGTTTCGCGCGTCGTCTCCGCCCCGGTCCCCGCGAACACCGGCACGCGGCCGTTGACGTGCTCCACCGCCGTGGCGACCACCTGCTGCTTCTCGGCTTCATCAAGGGCGTAGAACTCGCTGTTGGTGCCCAGGACGAACACGCCGTGGACAGCGCACCCTATCAATTCGTCCAGAAATGTCCTTAGTCTCGGCAAATCCAAATCTTCATTGTCTTTCATCGGCGTGGCGACCGGCGGGATGATTCCACGGATCATGGTCAACGGATCGAAGGGCATGCTTGGTTCCTTTCACGAGGGAGGGAAGGCAGCCAGCATACAGGGGCAGGGCAAGCGGTCCAACGAAAAAGCCCCGCATGGGAGCGAGGCTTTCTGGTTTAATGTCCCATGTCAGGCGGCGGGGACGATGGTGACGCTGCCAGTTCCGTTCTCAGCGGCTTCACGGGCTGCCCGGAATGCCTGCGCCGTTGTCAGGTCGAACGGACCATGCTGTACGACGGGACCGTTGTGCAGGAACTGCTCCAGAACGACAAACCCACTGGCGGGATCGTCCGCCCTCTCACTCTCGTCAGAAACGCCATCGACTGTCCACATACTGACCTCCGTGTCATGGTGCAAATCCAGATCGAACACAGCATTCATCGTACCACGAA
>JAYSSW010000305.1:0-4439 GCA_043720335.1 Planctomycetia bacterium | reverse complement strand
CGGTGGACAGCTGCCGAGGCGACTGTTTTCCGGGGAAAAGCAATTTTTCACAGGCTCTCTGCAATCTGCAATCCAAAAACCCCCACCAATCGCTTCGCTCATGGTGGGGCTTGGTGACTTTTCTCCCCCTCATGATAACCCGGAAGTGCCGCGCCGCATAGCGGCAATCGACGCGAGCAGCGAACGCAGCACGTCGGCGTCGCTGGGGTAGTCGCACGTCAGGACCTGCTTCACCGGGATCGGGATCTCGTCCATGCGGTAGACGGAGCCGGGGAGGTGGACGCCGTAGGTCGCGGTGGTGAAACGGATCGTGGGCGTGAACACGGGATCGATCAGCGGGCCGTCGAGGACGATGGTCGGGACGCGGCGAAGCTGGTCGAGGGCGGCGTCGGACAGGCGGCGCACGCCGGTGGAGCCGACCAGGACGCAGGCGTCGACCTCGGCGTGTTCGAGCATGCGGTTGGCGGAGAACTCGCCGGGGTTGTAGCGCGGGTAGCCTCGGCCCAGGTTGACGCTGAACGGGTAGCCGGTCTGCCAGGCGAGGACGCTGTCGGCGCCCGCCACGTCGCCGGAGACGCGCATGCGGCGGACGTAGAAGCGCGTGAAGTCGTTCAGCTCGGAGGTGAGGCGCAGCAGCGCTTCGATGGTGCGATGGCCCAGCCCGCTGCGCGTCAGGCCGAGGCCGAAAAAAACGATGCCGAACCGGCAGCATTTCATGCGTTCGATGAGGTCTCGCAGCGTTGTCACCGGCACGCCAGCGATGGAGGTTTCGGAGAGTTCGTGGCCGCGCAGCAGCGCACGCAGCGCCCAGAGAACGTCGAAGTCGCCGCCTGGCTCGATGGCGAGGAACAGGTCGGCCTCGGCGCTGGTGGCGGTCGACTGCACGTCGCACACAATGAGGGTGCGGTCGCGTCGGCCGTTCGGCGTCCATTGACCGACCGCGTCGCCGCTGTATCGTTCGAGATGGCGCGGATGGCTTTCGACCGGGTTCGATCCCCAGAACAGGACCAGGTCGGCCCGGTTCTTCACCTCGCCCAGCGTGCAGGTCGATTCGCCGACTTCCTGAAGCGCCATCACCGACGGGGCGTGCCCGAGCGACGCCGTCGTGTCGATGGTGGCGCCGAGCTGGTCCGCGAGTGCGCTGGCGGCCTGCTGCCCGGCCGTGCTGCTGCGCGACAAGCCGTAGACGAGCGGAGCCCGCGATTCCGCCAGGATCCGGGCCGCTTTCGCCAAGGCTTCGTCAAGCGTGGCTGCCACGCCGTTGATCTGCGCGACCGCGGGACGGCGGCTGTTCTGCGCCAGCAGCCACGGCTCCGCGAGCTGGCAAGCGTTCTCACACGCGACGATGCGGTTGTCGGCCACGGTCAATCGCAGGTCGTCGCACACGCAGCCACAGACGGTGCAGGCGACGTTTTCCACGAGGGTGTTCATCAGGGATTAAGATATGGGTGCTGAACCGTGAACATCAAGCCCGCCGCCGTCTGAGGCGGCGGGGTCGGCACCCGCGTTCATCCCGCCGCCTCGCTAATCCACGTACACGAATTCGTTCAGGCACATCAGCACCTGGCAGAAGTCCGCCAGCGCCGCTGCACGGCGGCCGTTCTCCGGGTACGTCGCCATCTGCGACCGCACGAACGCCACGCTGTCCTCCAGCTCCTCGCGCGTCGGGCTGCGCGACAGCGTCACGCGGTAGCCGTTGCGGACGGCGTCCTCCAGCGGCGTGGCGGCGTCGGGGGCGATGCGTTTCGCCAGCGCACGGGCGTAGCCGCGCACCTGCGGGTTGTTCATCAGGTGCAGCGCCTGCGGGGCGATGGTCGTGGTCGGCCGCTCGGCCATGCCGCTCAGCGCCTCCGGAGCGTCGAAGATCACCATCATCGGCATCAGCTTGCTGCGCTTGACCGTGAAATAGATGCTGCGGCGTTTGCTGTTGTCGTCGAGCGTGCCGGGGCCGAACTGCTTCGCGTCAAGGACGCCGCTCGACGCCAGCAGCGTGTCGCGGATGATCTCGGCTTCCAGGCGCCTCGTCGGAGCGCGCCAGAGCAGCTTGTTGTCGCGGTCGATCTTCGCGCTTACTTCATCACCGGCGGACGACTGCTGGTAGACGGCGCTGAGCATGATCTTCTTGTGCAGCCCCTTCATGCTCCAGCCGCCATTGATGAAGTCACTGGCAAGCCAGTCGAGCAGTTCGGGGTGGGTGGGGAGTTCGCCGCGGGCGCCGAAGTCGCTGGGGGTGGCGACGATGCCGCGGCCGAAATGGTGCTGCCAGACGCGGTTGACCATGACGCGGGCGAGGAGCTGGCCGGCGCCCTCCTTCGTGTCGGTCAGCCACTCGGCCAAAGCGCGCCGGCGGTACGACACCTTCGCCCCCGGCGGCGGGGCGGACTGCCAGCGCTTCTCCGCGTCGGGCGTCGGCATCAGCACCTGCAGGAAGCTCTGCGTGGCGACCCCTTCGCGGTTGGCGGTGTCGCCGCGCCGCATGAAATGCGTCTCCTTGTAGAAGTCGTCCCCCTGCGTGTGCAGCCGCACCGCCGGCATCCCCTCGGTCGCGACCAGGCTCTTCACCGTCGTTGGGCGCGGCGCCTTCATCTGGTCCTCGACCACCAGCTGGTTCAGCGTGCGCCATTCGGCGTCGAGCGGCTTGTACCAGTCGAGCGCCGCCTTCGTTTGCTCCGGCGTCGGCTTCGCCGCCTTTAGGGCCTCGCGCACCTTCGCCGCCACGCCCGGCGCGGCCAGCGGCGGCTGCGGGCGGCTCGTCAGCGCCACGCGCGGCCGGCCCAGGTTGTGGCCGTCGTTGTTGTTGAACTTCAGCGTGAACGTGAAGATCGTTCCCGCCGTGAAGCCGACCGGCTCCTCGAAGTCGAACGCGACGGCGTGGTCCTTGCCGAACTGCGGATCGACCGCCCACGCCGATTTCTGGTCCGCGTCGATGGCGAACGCGGCGAGCAAGCCTTTCTGCTCGAAGGTGACGCGCGGGTTCCGCAGCTTCACCGTGATCGGGTTACCGCCTTTCGCGTTCAGCGGCAGGGCGGTGACGGAGAAGTCGCTGAGGGCGAAGTTTCCGTTGCCCGCCCGACCGGGGCCGCCTTTGGTCATCGACGGATGGGCGAGGGCTTCGAGGCGGACGGCGGAGAAGCCGACTTGTTTCGTGTGGGCGACGAAGGTGTAGGTGTCGAACTTCGCGTTCTTGCCGGTCGCCAGCACCGAGCCGTCGGGCTGGATAGTAAGAGTTGCGCCCTCCTTCGACTTGGCCTCTTTGAGCTCGACAATCTCCCAGTCGAAGTCGAGCGACTTCTGGGCGGCGGTCCACTTCGCGAAGCTCGCGGGCAGCCGTTCCGCCTCGTGCTTGGCGCGGGCGGCGGCGAGCGGGGCGTGGGCGGCGTCGAACGCGGCCATCGCCTTGGCGTGGCCGGCGGCGTCGAGGTTCAGTTCGACTTCGCTGCGCACGGTCGTGGTGAAGGTGGCGAGCATGCGGTAGTAGTCGCGCTGCGGGATCGGGTCGTACTTGTGGTCGTGGCAGCGGGCGCAGCCGACCCCCAGGCCGAGGAACGTGGTGGTGAGCGTGCTGAGCTTGTCGTCGAGCTCGTCGTAGCGGTGCTTCTCGGCCTCGTTCGCGGTGATCTGCGTGCTGTGGACGCCGGCGGCGAGGAAGCCGGTCGCCTTCATCGCCAGCGGGTTGGCGGGTTCATATTCATCGCCGGCGACCTGCCATTTCACGAACGTGTCGTACGGCACGTCGCGGTTGAGCGCCTCGATGACGAAGTCGCGGTAGTGGTACGCCGTCGGCCGGTCGTAGTCGTGCTCGAAGCCGTGGCTCTCCGCGAAGCGGGCCAGGTCGAGCCAGTGCCGCCCCCAGCGCTCGCCGTAGTGCGGCGACGCCAGCAGCTTGTCGACCACCTTGTCGAACGCCGTCGGCGACGTGTCATTGACGAAAGCGTCGACTTCCTCCGGCGTTGGCGGCAGCCCGATCAGGTCGAAGGAGGCCCGGCGGATCAGCACCGCCCGGCTCGCGGCGGGACTCGGCGCGAGCTTCGCTTCGTCCAGCTTCGCCAGCACGAAACGGTCGATCGGCGACTTCGCCCACGCCTCGTTCTTCACGCGCGGCAGTGATACTTTCTTCAACGGTTGGAAGGCCCAAAAATCCTTCGCCGACGGCGCCACGACGCGCTCGGTCCACGGCTTCACTTTCGCCTTGGCCGTGGTCAGCGGGTTGTCGTACGGCGCCCCCAGGTCGATCCACTCGGCGATGCGGGCGATGTCGGCGTCGGGCAGCTTGCTCGCCTCGTGCGGCATCTTCGGCTCGCGCTGGTGCGCGACCAGCTTGAACAGCAAGCTGTCCTTGTGCTTGCCCGGCTCGATCGCCGCCCCCTTCTGGCCGCCTTTCAGCAAACTGTCGCGGTCGCTCAGGTCGAACTCCCCCTCGACCGAGCGGCCGCCGTGGC
>JAYSSW010000304.1:0-9281 GCA_043720335.1 Planctomycetia bacterium | reverse complement strand
CCAGCCCTGGAAAGGGGAAGAGAACGACAATCTTGTCGTTCTCTTCCCCTTTCCAGGGCTGGTTCTCTTTCCTTCAAGGCAGCACGGACCGCAGGACTCACACGGCTTCCGCTTCGGCGTTGATCGTCGTGGTCGCCAGCTCGGTCAGCTTCTGGTCGGTCTCGGTCTCCTCGTCGAGCGTTTGCTGGAGCAGCTTGGCCGCCTTCGCGTGGCCCAGCAGCGTGGCGAACGTGCGCGCCGTGCCGTAGCCCGCCATCTCGTAGTGCTCGACGCGCTGGGCGGCCGCGATCAAGCCGGCGTCCTTGACCGCCGGTTCGGCGTCCTCCTCGACCATTTCGCTGCCTTCCTCGACCAGGCCTTCCATCGCCTTGCACTTCTTGCCCTTGGGGCTGACATCCAACTCCTCGAAGATCGCCTCCAGCCGCTTCACCTGGCCGCGTGTCTGCTCCAGATGCCCCTCGAAAGCCTTCTTCAGCTCCGGCGCGGTCGCCGCCTTGGCCATCTTCGGGATCGCCTTGAGAAGCTGGTTCTCGGCGCTGTACAGGTCCTTCAGTTCCGAAACGTAGAGGTCCTGCAAGGTCTTCAACTTCATCGTCGTCTCCGGGGTTGAGATGCGTGACAAGGGGACGCGGCGGCTGCGGGTTTATGGTCTGGCCATGATCGCTTCCCGTCGTGGGCCGGGGGCATGGCTCGTGATTTTCAGGCGAAGGAAAGAGGCCTGCACGCTTCATTGCAAGCGCCATGCCAAACCCGATTCGCGGCAAAGGGGACGGAATCACCACGTGACGGACGCCGCCGACCCGTCCGGAGCAAGCAGCGGGATGCCGAAGTGTGGGCACGCAGCGGCGCGGATTCTGCGGGAAAGCGTTCGACGCGGAGCGGTCCATGCGTGATGCGCCGCTCCGCGTGCAGGCGGCATGCGATTTGCATCGGTGATCGCGTGATTCCGCTCCCATCGCAATCGCCCTCATGAAAGCTGCCTGACATGGTCCCTTGCACCCGCCCGCCCGACGCGCTTCGAGGCGGCGGCCGCGACTCGCTGCTCGCCAAGGTCTCGAAATGGGCGACCGATTGGTCCGGCAGTTCCGCCGCCTTCGGCCTCGCGGCGCTGACCATCGTCGTCTGGCTCGCCAGCGGGCCGGTCTTCCAGTTCTCCGACACCTGGCAGCTCGTCATCAACACCAGCACCACCATCGTCACCTTCCTCATGGTGTTCCTCATCCAGCGCGCCCAGAACAAGGACTCGCAGGCGATCCATCTCAAGCTCAACGAGATCGTCGCGTCCTTGAAGGGCGCCAGCAACCGCCTCATCAACGTCGAGGGGATGACCGAGGACGAGATCAGAATCCTGCACACGCACTATTGCACGCTGGTCGAACTCGCCAAGGCAGACGAGGATCTCACCCAGTCCCACTCCGTCGAGGAAGCGTCGGAGCGCCACGAGAGCAAGCAGCAAGACCATTGAGGCCGGGCCGCTCCCAGCCCGGCGCCTGCGATCTCGCCCCTGACTTCAACCATCCACTTTTTGTGAGGTTCCCATGAAAGCACTCTGCTGGCACGGCAAAGGCGATGTCCGCGTCGACAACGTCCCCGACCCGAAGATCCAAGACCCCCGCGACGCCATCGTCCGCATCACCCGCAGCGGCATCTGCGGCTCCGACCTGCACCTGCTCAACGGCTTCGTGCCCACGATGGAGAAGGGCGACATCCTTGGCCACGAGCCGATGGGCGTCGTCGAGGAAGTCGGCCGCGGCGTCTCCAACCTGAAGAAGGGCGACCGCGTGGTCGTGCCGTTCACCATCGCGTGCGGCAGCTGCTACTTCTGCCAGAAGACGCTCTACTCCTGCTGCGACACGTCGAACCCGAACGCCAAGCTGGCCGCCAAGGCGATGGGGCATTCGCCGTCGGGCCTGTTCGGCTTCTCGCACATGCTGGGCGGCTTCGCGGGCGGCCAGGCCGAATACCTGCGCGTCCCCTACGCCGACATCGGCCCGCTGAAGATCGAGTCCGACCTGCCCGACGACAAGGTCCTGTTCCTGTCGGACATCTTCCCGACCGGCTACATGGCGGCGGAGAACGCCGGTATCGAGCCGGGCGACACGGTCGCGATCTGGGGCTGTGGCCCGGTCGCCCAGTTCGCCATCCAAAGCGCCTGGATGTTCAAGGCCGGCCGCGTCATCGCTATCGACCGCGTCCCGGAGCGGCTGGCGATGGCAGAGAAGCACGGCCGCGCCGAGACCATCGACTTCAGCAAGCACGACGTGTACGAGCGCTTGCAGGAGATGACCGGCGGGCGCGGCCCCGACCGCTGCATCGACGCGGTCGGCTGCGAGGCGCACGCCCCCGGCATGATCGGCGCCGCGGTGGACGCCGTCGCCTCGGCGGTCATGCCGTCGGACCTCACGCATTCGATCAGCCAGGCGATCCTGTGCTGCCGCAAGGGGGGCACGGTCTCGGTCCCCGGCGCCTACGTGGGCAGCGCCGACAAGCTGCCGCTGGGGGCGTTCATGAACAAGGCGCTGACCATGAAGTCGGGCCAGACGCACATGCAGCGCTACATGAAGCCGCTGCTGGCGAAGATCGAGTCGAACGAGATCGACCCGTCGTTCGTCATCACGCACCACGTCAAGCTCGAAGACGCGCCGGCCGCGTACAAGACCTTCCGCGACAAGAAGGACGGCTGCATCAAGGTGGTGCTGACGCCTTGATTTCCGCGTCGATGGATTCCGTTTCCTCCCCTCCCCTCTTTCGTTGAAGGACCGATCGGATGACCGCCAAACCAAGCGCTGAAAAGGTGCAGAAGCAGTCCGTCTGGGTGGAGGACGCGGAGCTGCCGACGTTCGGGCCGCTGGCGGGGGACGCCCAGGCCGATGTCTGCGTGGTCGGCGCAGGCATCGCCGGGCTGACGACGGCCTACCTGCTCTGTAAGGCGGGGAAGTCGGTGGTGGTCCTCGACACTGGTCCCTTGGCGGGGGGCGTGACACAGGTCACCAGCGCGCATCTTTCCACCGCGATCGACGCGCGCTACTTCGAGATCGAGCGGCTGCACGGCGAAGCCGGCGCTCGCCTGGCGGCGGAAAGCCACGCCGCCGCCATCGACCACGTCGAAGCGATTGCGAAGCAGGAAAAGATCGACTGCGGCTTCGAGCGCGTGGACGGCTATCTGTTCCTTTCCCCCACCGAAAAGGAGGAGTTGCTCGACCGCGAGCTGGCCGCCGCCCAGCGGGCGGGGCTTGCCACCGTCGCCAAGTTGAAACGCGCGCCGCTGCAGCCGTTCAACACAGGCCCGTGCCTGGTCTTTCCGCGTCAGGCGCAGTTCCAGCCGCTGCGCTACCTCGCCGGGGTGGCGAAAGCGATCCAGCGCATGGGGGGCCGCATCCACACGCACACCCGCGCCGACGAGATCGAGGCCGGGCCGCCCACGCGCGTCAAAGCGGGATCGCACGCTGTCACCGCAGGCGCGGTCGTGGTGGCGACGAACACCCCGTTCAACGACCGCATGGTGATCCACACCAAGCAGGCCGCGTACATGACCTACGTCCTCGCCGCCCGCGTGCCGCGCGGCTCCGTCACGAAGGCCTTGTACTGGGACACCCAGGACCCCTACCACTACGTCCGCCTCCACTCCAGCCATTCCGACGAGCACGATCTTCTGATCGTCGGCGGCGAGGACCACAAGACCGGCCAGGCCAAGGACACCGAGGAGCGGCACGGCCGGCTCGAAGCCTGGGCGCGTGAACGCTTCCCCACGATGCAGCAGGTCGAGTACCTCTGGGCAGGCCAGGTGATGGAGACCATCGACGGCCTCGCCTTCATCGGACGCAACCCGTCGGACGCCGACAACGTCTACATCGTCACCGGCGACTGCGGCATGGGGCTGACGCATGGCACCATCGCCGGCGTCCTGCTCACCGACCTCGTCACCGAGCGCGACAATCCCTGGCGGACGCTGTACGACCCCGCCCGCAAAACGCTCGGCGCCCTCGGCACGTTCCTCAGCGAGACCGCCAACGTCGCTGCCCAGTACGTCGACTGGGTCACCGGCGGCGATGTCAGCTCGGAAGTGAAAATCCCGCGCGACAGCGGCGCCGTCGTCCGGCGCGGCTTGTCCAAGGTGGCGGTCTACCGCGACGAGGAAGGCAAGAAGCACGAGTGCTCGGCCGTCTGCAACCACCTGGGCTGCATCGTGCAGTGGAACGGCGCCGAGAAGTCCTGGGACTGCCCCTGCCACGGCTCGCGCTTCGACAAGTTCGGCAAGCTCATGAACGGCCCGGCGAACGCCGACCTCGCCCCAATGGACAAGGAATGACCTCGGGGCCAAGGACCGTCTGGAACGATCGCACTCCCTTCGTGCCGACTGCACGGGCACGAAAAAACCGCAGGGGCCGGATCAGTCCGGCTCCTGCGGTGCGGTCAGCGAGGTTGTCAATGCAGCGAAGTTGTCAATGGTTGGCGTCGTTCTTGCCGCCCGGCTGCTGCAAGGGATGTTCGCCCTTGCCCCCGTAGTCGCCCAGCCGGCGCTTGGGATCCTGCTCCTGCCCAGTCGGCGCGTCTTTCGCGATCTGCGGGTCGGGCGGCATGTTCCCCTGTTTTCCCGCGTCCTGCGGCGGCAGGTTGCCGGGAGGGATGACATTCTTGTGCTTCTTCTTGTGAGCCATTGCGAAGCTCCTTCAAATGAAAGGCCAACCCATCGGCGCACCAATGGGGAAATCGTTCCGCGATCAGCCGCAGCCGCACGTGGAGGCGTCGCTCTTCCAGCCTTCCACGGCTTGCTTCGAGTTGCGGTTCAGGTGGACGTGGCTGTCGACGTGGTCGACCCAGTCCGTGGGGATGAAATGGTGTTGCCCGTCGGCGCTGTCGTTCTTGGTGAGCTTGATGGCGCCACCTTCGAGATGGTCGACGACGCCGACCTTCTTGCCGCACGAAGCGATGACGTCCATGCGGTCGCGGATGCCCGCGACGCCAGCGCTGGCGCCTTCCTTCGCTTCGGCCCAGCCGGTCTTCTCCGCCACGAAGTCGGCCGCCTGGCCGGCTTCGTTGGAGACAGCCTGCCCGACTCGCTTGGCGGCGTCGACGACGGTCTTGCCCGCGTCCACGATTTTGTCCTTGATGCTCTCTGCCATGATGGAATCTCCGAGAGGGTTGTCGCCTTCTCCAACACGTCGTTGAATTTCACGACGATCGGGTCGGCGTCACGGTGACAATGCAGCAATTGCTGTGCCGAGCATCATCTGCGGAACTTCTGGTCTTGAAGCGAAGCTTCGGCTCCCGGATCGGCGCCTCGCTTCCCAAGGAAGGGCAGGCCTCTTCGTTGCTGCCGGCTTCAAGGGCTTCGGATGGCTGGACCGCAGCGTGGCACGGGAAGTGCGTCGGCTGTGGTGCAGGCGCCCCCGCCTGCTTCCGCGTCCCATGCGCGCGGATCGCGTGCAACACAACCGACCATCCGCCCTGCCCGCGCTGTGTTGTCGCAGCGCGGCAGCAATTCTTTCGCCCCCATCCTTCCCCGCCCTCCTCCCCGCCCGCACAATCAGCGCAACCGGAAAATCCGCTCAAGTCGGCGTGCGCTTTGTGCCGAATCGACTCAAGCGGAAACCATCGGTTCGCGGGTTCGCCTGGGGGAAGGCGGACGCCGTCGCGGAGGCCCGACTCGGGCGTCCGCGTCGCCTGGGGTGGTCGCACAGGAGGGGGATGCTGTGAACACGTTCGAGCAGGGCTGGAAGCAATGGATGCGTCGCCGGGTTTTCCAGAAGGCCGTCGCGGCCCTGGGAGTCGGCCTCCTGTCGGCGAGCGCCGCGTGGGCCGACCCGCCGGTGCAGGCCCAGGAGCCCGAAGTCGAGCAGTACTACGGCACGCGCCGCATCGACACGCCGCGCAAGGCCGTCGAAGCGCCGCCCGCGCCGGTCGTTGCGCCAAAGGTCGAGCTGCCGACGCCTCCGCCCGCTCCGCCACCGGCGCTGCCGAGCGCTATTCAGGCGCTGCCGACGAACTTCGCGCCGGGCGCGCCGAATACGCCGATGGTGCAGATGCCGGGCGTGATCGTGTTCGGCTCGCTGCGGATCGCGAACGAGCCTGGCGCCAATGGCGTGCAGCAGGCGACGTTCGTGCCCGACAACAACAGCCGCCCGCCCGTCGCCGAGGTCGCGTTGAAGGCGCCGGAAGCGGTCACGCCCGCGCCAGTCGAGCCGGTCGCGAAGACCGAGACACCGACGCGCCGCGACGAATCGTCGTCGAACTCCGACAACGGCTCGCAGGTGCGCGGCCAGTCGACCGACACCTGGATGATCGTCGGCGCGGTTTTCCTGGCGACGCTGCTGACGCCGGTCCTCCTGTTCGTGATGGCGTTCGGCGTGCTGCGCCGCTGGATGGGGGGCAACCCGCTCATCCGCATCGAGTACGTCGGCAAGCACGGCCCCAGCGTCGTGTACGGCCCCCTCGCCGCCGGCAGCGTCCTCGCCGCGGGGGGCAGCATGGCCGGCGCACCGGCGACCCCCGTCACGCCCGAGCCGACCACCGGCGAACACTTCGACCTCGGTCCCACGTTCGAGGACGAGCTGCGCCAACGCCAGCTCAACGCCCAGCATCAAGAAGACGCCGTCCTGCAGAAGCTGTTCGAGGACAACGTCCGCCTACGCGAGCAGACCGCCGCCCTCGCCGCCGAGACGGCGCCCGTGCAGGAAGCCGCAGCGACAACGGCGACGGTGTGAACCTTCGCCGTTTAAGTTCGCCAGAAAAACAACTTCCCATGTTGGGCTGCCTCAGCGATGAGCATCCCTCTCCCCCTTACGGGGAGAGGGACGGAGGGTGAGGGGTTGTCCCACGTCGGGGGAGAACACAAGCCCCAAGCCCCAGGATGAGCGAAGCGATTCCTGGGGGTGAGTTGTCGCCCGCTTCGACCCCCTCCAATCGCGTTGCTCATGGTGGGGCTTGGAAATGATGCTGATCCCCTGACGTGGGATGTCCCCTCACCCCCGACCCCTCTCCCCGTAAGGGGGCGAGGGGAGCAAGCGGCCTCCCTCAAACCGACAAAAACGAACACGACGACCCACTCCCACCTTCGGGGCACGATCATGGAACACGGCAACATCTACGTCGGCATGGACCTGGGCACCTTCAAAACCTCCGTCGCCGCCAGCACCGGCATCCGCGACGTCGTCCACAGCGCCGTCGGCTGGCCCAAGGACCATGTCGCCCGCACCCTGCTCGGTCGCGACGTCGTCTTCGGCAAGGACCTCGTCGACCACCGCCTCGCCATCAACGTCGTCCGGCCCTTCGAAAAAGGCGTGCTGAAGTACAACACCATCAAGGAGTGCGGCGTCAAGACCGAGGAGGTCGCCAAGCACAAGGAGGCCGCCCGGCTGCTCGTCGAGCACGCGGTGTCGCTCACCCGTGCTCCCAAGGGCGTTCCCGTGTTCGGCGTCATCGGCGCCCCGTCGCGGGCCACCATCGCCAACAAGCAGGTCCTCCTCGAAGCCGCCAAGACCGCCTTCGACGCGGTGATGATCGTCCCCGAGCCGTTCACCATCGCCTACGGCATGAACCGCCTGTCCGACACGCTGGTCGTCGACATCGGCGCCGGCACCATCGACCTCTGCCCCGTCTTCGGCACCTTCCCGACCGAGGAGCAGCAGATGACGCTCCCCTTCGGCGGCGACTTCGTCGACGAGCACTTCTACAACAACCTGTGCAAGCAGCACCCCGAAGCGCAGTGCTCGCGCAACATGGCCCGCGAGATCAAGGAGAAGTACGGCTTCGTCAACGACGTGAACGAGAAGGCGATCGTGTCGCTGCCGGTCAACGGCAAGCCGAGGCAGTTCGACGTGACGAACTCGCTGAAGGACGCGTGCAAGACGCTGGTGACGCCGATCGTGCAGGCGCTGCGCGAGATGATCGCGAAGTTCGACCCCGAGTTCCAGTCGCGCATGCTGCAGAACATCATCCTGGGAGGGGGCGGCAGCCAACTGCGCGGCCTGGACCGCGTCATCGAGGAGGCGTTCGTCGAGTACGGCGGCGCCAAGGTCCGCCGCGTCGGCGACGCCGTCTACGCCGGGGCGATGGGCGCGTTGAAGCTCGCCATGTGCATGCCCGGCGAAAGCTGGGACCAGCTCGCCGGCACCCCGATGTAGCCGACGGACGAATCGCCGACACGAACGGGACGCCGGAGCCAGCGCTGGTTCCGGCGTCCCGTTGCCGTTTGCGCGACCCTCGCCGCGCGTTACAATGGCGGCGGTGCAATTCCCACAGGGCCAAGCCATGTCGATCCCCGTCCTCAACCCGCCCCGCGACGAAGTCGTCTATCCCTCCAGCGATGGCAAGCCGATGTCCGACAACACGCTGCAATACCTCTGGATCGTCAAGATCAAGGAGAACATCGACCACCTCTTCGCGGACGACCCCGATGTCTTCGTGGCGGGCGACCTCATGTGGTACCCGGTCGAGCGCGATCCGACGGCCAGCGCCGCCCCCGACACGATGGTCGCGTTCGGCAGGCCCAAGGGATACCGCAGTTCGTACCTGCAGTGGGAAGAGGGCGGCATCGCTCCGCAGGTCGTGTTCGAGATCCTCTCGCCGAGCAACCGCGCCGGCGAGATGGCCCGGAAGTTCCTCTTCTACGAAACGCACGGCGTCGAGGAATACTACCTCTTCGACCCCGACCGCAACCGCCTCACGGGCTGGCGCCGCGTCGAGGGCGAACTGCTGGAGATCGATCCGATGCACGGCTGGACCAGCCCCCGTCTCGGAGTGCGTTTCGAGTTCGACGGGGAGTTCCGCCTTTTCCTGCCCGACGGCCGCCCGTTCGATGCGCTGCCGAAAGTCTTCAAGGACCGCGACCAGGCCCTCCGCGAGAAAGCGGAGGAGAAGCGGGCGAAGGAGCAGGCGCTTCGCGCGAAGGACCGGGCCTTGCGCGCGAAGGACGAAGCGACCCGCGCGAAGGACGAAGCGGTCCGCAGGGCCGAGGAGCTGGCGAAGGAGCTGGAAGCGCTGCGCGCGAAGTTGAAGGCCGACGCCGGCGAATGATCCGTGTCGTCTTGGAAACAACGAAGTCCCCCCGCAGGGCCAAGCCATGTCGATCCCCGTCCTCAACCCGATCCACGACAAGATCGTCTATCCCTCCAGCGACGGCAAGCCGATGTCCGACAACACCCTGCAGTTCCGCTGGATCGTCACCATCAAGGAGAACCTCGAGTTCCTCTTCGCGGACGACCCGAACGTCTTCGTTGCCGGCGACCTGCTGTGGTACCCGGTCGAGAAGAAGCCGGGCATCTCCGCCGCCCCCGACACGA
>JAYSSW010000303.1:0-4448 GCA_043720335.1 Planctomycetia bacterium | reverse complement strand
CAGGGTTGTTACGCGGCACGGACAAGGAGCCAATAGCAGCCCTTGTTCGCCGAATGGACGGGCGGCGCGGTGTTCCGCTCGGCCAGCGGGATCTCCCGCTCGTGCGGGTGCGGGGCCGGGTGGTTCGTGCCGTCAAGGTAGCCGTCGAAGCGGTAGACGTCCGACTTGGGGCACGCCTGGCCCGTCCTGCAGCGGATCTGAGTCGCCATTCTAATCGTCCTCGACCCCGGCTCACTTGTAATCAGGGGCGGGTCGGGCTAACCTAAAAAGGTCAGTGCCGGGGGATCCAACCACGCGCCTGACGAGGCCGTTCCGCGAGGGGGTGAGGTTTCTCAGGCAACACCCCTCTGCGGGACGGTTTTTTCGTTCGTCTTCGTCTCCTTCAGCAACACAACCTGTTCCGCAACTCGGTGAGAGCGGGCGAACGGCCAGAACGTGGCGGTCGTAGTCAATTCGGCCACGGTGTTGCCACCGTGGAATACTCGTTGGCCCGAGGCCAGCGCACTGACCGCCGTCGTTCTTCAATTCAGCCACGAATCGATCTTCGTGGAAAAACTGCCTAGATCCGCGCCCTTGAGAGGTTGGACCTGTTGCACAGTTCTGGATGCCCACCCGCACTCACCGAGACGCGGTACAGATCAATTACGTCCCAATTCAGTGTATGCACGAGGCGAGAACATGTCAAACCTCACTTACCGCTGTCGTGAAGTTTTTTCTGAACTAGGCTATGCAGGACTGCGTCCGCGCACTCGAAACCACGTACTGCGCTCAGCTCCACCCGTGGCTGCATTCCGCTGCCCCTGCGGGGCAGAAACGCCAACCGACGTATGATGGAAGGCAATCGGACGATGTCCCTTCCCTCCCGATGGATCCGCTCATGTCCCAGAAACTGCGTTCGCTGCTCGTGGTCGTGTTCAGCCTCGGCCTGCTGTCGGCGGTGGCCGCGTGGCAGTCGGGGGGCGCCAGGAACGATCTCCCCAAGGAGCGCGTCGCAGCCCTGCAATCGACGGGGCCGGCGTGGTGGAAGGGCAACCTGCACACCCATTCGCTCTGGAGCGACGGCGACGACTTCCCCGAGATGATCGCCGACTGGTACAAACGGCACGGCTACCACTTCCTCACGCTGTCCGAGCACAACGTCATCGCCGACGCCGACCGCTGGATCGACGTGAAGACGGCGAAGACCGACCGCAGCGTCGCGATGACGAAGTACCTGGCCCGCTACGGCGCCGCCTGGGTCGAGCAGCGCGAGAAGAAGGAGAAGGAGCAGGTGCGGCTCAAGCCGCTGCGCGAGTTCCGCAGCGTGCTGGAGGAGCCGGGGCGGTTCCTGATGATCCCCGGCGAGGAGATCACGCACAAGTTCGCGAAGAACCCGGTCCACATGAACGCCGTCAACCTGCGCGACCCGATCCAGCCGATCGACGGGCCGAGCGTCGCCGAGACGGTGACGGTCAACCTGCGCCTGGTCGCCGAGCAGCGCAAGAAGTCGGGCTGGCAGACGCTCGCGTTCCTCAACCATCCGAACTTCGGCTGGGGCGTCAACGCCGAGGACATGCTTTCCGAGGAGCTGCGTTTCTTCGAGGTGTTCAACGGCCACCCCGGCGTGAAGAACTACGGCGACGAAACGCACGCCAGCACGGAGCGCATGTGGGACATCCTCCTGGCGCTGCGGCTGGGCAGGCACAAGCTGCCCGTCGTCTACGGCCTGGGGACCGACGACGCCCACGCCTACCACGTCTACGGCGCTGGCAAGACCAACCCGGGCCGGGGCTGGATCATGGTGAAGGCGCCGTTCCTCACCGGCGAGACGATCGTCCGCGCCATGCAGGCGGGCGACTTCTACGCGTCGTCCGGCGTGACGTTCACCAACGTCGTCGCCACGAAGGAGCAGCTGTCGCTCGTCATCAAAAGCGAGCCGGGCGTGAAGTACAAGACGCAGTTCTTCGCGACGATGCGCGGCGCGCCGATGGAGTCGGAGGCGGTGCTCGACAAGGACGGCAAGGCGCTGCCGGTGACGCGGACGTACAGCCCGGAGGTCGGCAAGGTGGTCGCCGAGTCGGACGCGCTGGAGCCGAGCTACCCGCTGACCGGCAAGGAACTGTACGTGCGGGCGCGGGTGGTGTCGACGAAGGCGCATCCCAACCCGTACCAGAAGGGGGACGTGGAGATGGCCTGGACGCAGCCGGTCACGCCGTGACGCCGCTACTCCCGCAAGGCGTCGGCCGAGCCTGCACGGCTCCGCGAACGCGGCTTCGCGGCCGGTCGCCCGTCACCAGTCGCCGACGCTGCCGTCGCGGTAGTGGACGCGCTGCGGCAGCTCCTGCTCGAAGGGGTGCTTCCGCACCTCGGCTTCGTTGATGACGATGCCCAGGCCCGGCTTCGTGTTGGGCCGCACCAGCCGGCCCTGCTTCTCGACCGTGAAGCCCTCCTGCACCACGTCGCTGCGCCACGGCACGTCGCCGTGCACCGTCTCGCAGATGATGTAGCTCGGTTGCGAGAAGCCGAACTCCAGCGACGCCGCCGTGCTGACCGGGCCTTGCGGGTTGTGCGGCGCCAGCGCGATGCGATAGGCTTCGCACAAGGCGGCGATGCGGCGTGCCTCGCTCAGCCCGCCGCAGTGCGTGATGTCGAGCTGGCAGATCTCGCAGGCCCGCGCCGCGAACAGGTCGCGGAACGCCGCCAGGTTCGTCACACGCTCGCCCGTCGCGATCGGCGTCGCCACCGCGCGGTTGATCATCGCCAAACCGTCAACACTCTCCGGCCAGCACGGCTCCTCCAGGAAGTACAGGCCGAAAGGCTCCAGCGCCTTGGCGAACTGCAACCCCATCGCCGGCGACGGCCTGGCGTGGCAGTCGACCATGATGTCGATCGTCTCGCCGACCGCCTCGCGCATGGCCGCGACGCACTTCTCGGCGGTGCGGATCGCCTGCAAGCCTTCGATCGGCTGCGTCGGCGGGACCGCCATCGACTTGAACGCCGTGAACCCGTCGGCGACGGCCTGTCGGGCTAGGTCGGCGAAGCGCTGGGCGTCGGCGCTGGCGGTCTGGTAGAAGTCCTCCATCCGGCCGCCGCCGAGGTGGCAGTAGGTGCGGACGTGGTCGCGGACGGGTCCGCCCCAGAGCTTGGAGCAGGGCAGGCCGGCGACTTTGCCGAGGATGTCCCAGAGGGCGAGGTCGACGCCGGCGATGGCGGTGGCGCGGACGATGCCGCTGCCGTGCCAGAAGTGCTGGCGGAACATGGTCTGCCACAGGTGCTCGACGCGGGTCGGGTCGGCGCCGACGAGGAGTTGCGACAGATCTTCGACGGCACCGACGACGCTGCGGGTGTGCCATTCGAGGGTCGCTTCGCCCCAGCCGAACAGGCCGTCCTGGTCGGTGACGACCTTGACGAAGACCCAGTTGCGCATGCGGGCGTGGCAGACGTGCGTTTCGACGCGGGTGATTTTCATGCGTGGGTTCCGGTGGACAAATCAATCGCGGTTATCAAGCCCGCTGCCGTTAGG
Source organism: Planctomycetia bacterium (assembly GCA_043720335.1). Lineage (GTDB taxonomy): Bacteria > Planctomycetota > Planctomycetia > Gemmatales > Gemmataceae > JAYSSW01. The sequence continues at coordinate 946 of JAYSSW010000303.1, read as the reverse complement.
CGGCGGGGTTTGACCCCCACCCTTGCGCTTCGCTCATCCTGGGGCTTGATGTTGATTGAACTTCATTGCTCCGCCAGGTCCCACGTCGCGGGGTCCTGGCGGTAGTAGTCGCGCAGGACGTTGTACAACTCCGCATGGCGTTTCAACAGCCCCTTCGGCGCGTCGAAGAACGCCTCGGTGATGACCGCGAAGAACTCGGCCTCGTCGGTGGCGCCGTACGGGTCGAGGAAGGTTTCGCGGCCCCGGTCGGCGGCCTTGCACAGCTTGTCGTACTCGGCCTCCATCACCTTGGCCCAGCGCTCTTGAAGCGACTGGTCGTCGATGAGGGGGACGCCGTCGGCTTCGCCGTTGAGCATGTCGAGCTGGTGGGCGAACTCGTGGAAGACGAGGTTCTCGCCGTAGCCTGGCCGGCGGGCGTGCTCGATCACGTCGGACCAGGCGAGGATGACGGGGCCTCGGTAGTGGGCTTCGCCGAGCCGGTCGCTTTCCTCGACCAAGGCGACGTCGCCGCCGACCGGCTTGCGGTCGAGCGCGACGAATTCGTGCGGGTAGACCAGAATCGATTGAACGTTGTCGTAGTAGAAATCGTCGAAGGAGAGAGTGAGAATGCCCGCGAGGCCGGCCACCACGACGCGGACCTCGTCGGTCATCGTCAGGCCGCCACAGCCTTCCCAGTCCTTCTCGGCCAGCATGATTTGCACAATGTTCCGCAACCGACCTTGCTGCATGTCATTCAACAGGCGAAAATGGGAGAGGTTGGCGCGCAGGATCTCCTCCCATGCCGGAGCGAACGGCTCCGCCAGGATGCTGCGCCGACGCCGGTTTTTCAGCCAGTTGAAGAACATACGCGGGTTGCATGGAGGAAGGGCGGGGTTTACACTCTATGGTATGAGCGCAGGATCGCGCTCGCGCGTCATCGCAAGCCCCACCATGAGCAACGCGATTG
>JAYSSW010000302.1:0-4449 GCA_043720335.1 Planctomycetia bacterium | reverse complement strand
TCAGGAGGTTCCACCAGCCCGCTTTCGCAAGCCGTTCGCCCAGCCTCATCAGAAATCGGGTTTCATGTCACGAGGTTGTTTATCTGTTTTCCTAGACTGACGGAAGCTCGGAACCGACATCCGCCAAGAGAGGTCCATCATGGTTGCAGTTCTTCTTGCTATCGCTTGCCTCGCGGTCGGACAGGCCGAATCAACGATCAAGGTGCAGGAGACGGAAAACGAGATCGTGATCGAAACCGCTGCCCTTCAAGCGAAAATCCGCAAGGTCGGCTACGTCAGCGGCGTCGCCCAGGGGAGCTTCCTCGACAAGAAGACCGGCGCCCGCGACCTCGGCTTCGGCCTGCACATCATGGACTTCCTCCTCGCCCCCGGCTGGAAGGACGGCGACGCCTACCAGCGCGACCTGAAACTGCACGGCGATCTGCCCAAGCACTACGTCGAAGGCCCGCAGATCTGCACGCAGGCCAAGAAGCTGACGCCGACCATCGTTCGAGGCGACGGCTTCGTCGCGGTGAAGCTGTCGTTCCGTTTCACGCAGCCCGCCAAGGGTTTCAAGGCCGGTTCGCTGTGGGAACAGTTCCTCGTCTTCCAGCCCGGCAAGCGCTACGTCGTGTGCAGCGAGCAGATCACCAGCGCCAACGACGTGGAAAATCTACTCTATCGCATCGACATGCCGGGACACGTCAAGCACAAGGACGGCGACACCTTCGCGAACGTCTACCTCAGCTACCACGGCGTCATCAAGGCCGACGAGTTCCGCAAGGATTTTGGGCCGGACGAGCGGTTCCTGTACCAGCGCAACGACGCCAAGATCCCCGAGCGCGTCATCCGCGCGTACCAGGTGAAGGTGGATGGCAAGCCAGGCCCGTGGCTCGCGGGAATGACGCTTGATCCAGCTGCGGTCGCCGAGGCGTGGTGCCATCAGCGAGGCTACATCTGCTTCATCCAGGAACTGCATGGAAAACGCGTCAAAGCGGGCGAGACGTTCGGCGCCGCCTACATCGTCGGCTTTTTCGACGATGTCCCTGCCATGAACACGACTTACGACCAGCTCAAAGGCGCCAATCGCCTCGAAATCGACGCCAAGAGTTTCCGCCTCCGTTGAGCGCTCGGCAGGGGGCGGGAAGGTGCTTCCTGGTTTCATTTGTCAAAAGGAAAAAAACGACCTATGGTTCGGTAAGGCTTGATTCTGTGAATCCCTGGCAACCCCCCGTCCTCCCCGTAAGCCAGGGAAAAGCCTCCCACCAAAACACGGCGCACCCCCTGCGCCGCTCACAGAGGCGACGATCCCGTTATGTCCATTGCGTCGACTGGAAATTTGATCGACACGCTGCGGCAGTTCCAACTGCTGTCGAACGAGCAGCTCTACGAGTTGACCCAGGTCGCCCAGGGGCGCACCGGCGACGCCCGTCTGCTCGCGAAGACACTCGTCCAGCTCGGCTGGCTCACGGTCTTCCAGATCAACCAGCTCCTGTCGGGCAACTTCAGCGAGCTGGTCTACGGCCCCTACCACATCATCGACCGGCTCGGCCAAGGGGGACTCAGCCAAGTCTTCAAGGCCCGCCACGTCGAGCGCGACATCTTCGTCGCCCTCAAGGTCATCCGCCCCGAGGTGATGGCCAACCCCGAAGGCCGACAGCAGTTCCTCCAGGAAATGGAGGCGATGGCCTGCCTCGACCACCCCAACATCGTCCAGTTCTGCGACGCCGACCAGTACGACACCACCTGCTATTTCGCGATGGAGTTCGTCGACGGCATCGACCTCGGCAAGCAGGTCCGCCTGTCCGGCCCGCTGCCCGTTCGCGAGGCGTGCGACTACGCCCGCCAAACCGCGACCGGCCTGCAGCACTCCCACGAGCGCAACCTGGTCCACCGCGACATCAAGCCGGTCAACCTGTTCGTGACCCACGCCGCGCAGTCGGGCGCCGCCGCCTCGAAGCCCGCAGCGCCGGTCGCGGAGGCCCCCAAGCCCGCGACGCAGAAACTGGTCAAGATCCTCGACTGGGGCCTGGCGACGCCACGCATGCCGCAGGGGTCGAACGGGTCGATCAACCTCGACAACATCGCCAAGAACCTCGTCGGCACGGCCGACTACCTGTCGCCGGAGCAGGCCCGCAACGCCAACGCGGTCGACATCCGCGGCGACATCTACAGCCTGGGCTGCACGCTGTACTACTTCCTGACCGGCCAGCCGCCGTTCCCGGACGGCTCGCTGATGCAGAAGATCCTGGCGCACCAGCAGGCCGAGCCGGCTCCGATCGACTCGTTCCGCGGGGACGTGCCGACCGCCGTCACCGCGATCGTCAAGCGCATGCTGGCGAAGAAGCCCGAGGACCGCTTCCAGACGCCCGCGTCGGTCGCGATGGCGCTGATGCCGTTCGTCCGCAAGGGAACGACGACCTCGCCGCGCAGCTCGCTGTCCTCGGCGAAGGGAACGCCTCCGCTGTCCACCCGCGATGACACGCCGCTGCCGCCCGCGCTTGGCGGGTCCGCGAAAGCGAGCAGCTTCGAGCGGATGCCGAAGGCGGGCGCCACGCGATCCGGTGGTTCCCTGACGGACACCGCCAGCCCGCGCTGAGAAGCTGTTTCAAAACCTCGTGTGACGGAAATAGTCCCCCGCGACAGCAGGCGAGCGGCGCGGCGTGAGCCCGCCGTGAAAATTTCCGTTCGTGAAATCTGCATGCTTGTCGTTGCAAAGCCCACGCATCGTTGCGGATTTTCACGGCGGGCTTACGCCGCGCCGCTCGCCGTTGCAAAGAAGTTGCGACACGCGAAGGTTTGAAACAGCTTCTGACCCGTCACTCGTGCAAGCCTTCGCCTTCCTGCTGGATGAGCTTCTTCTTCCGCTCGATGCCCCAGCGGTAGCCAGCCAGGCTGCCGTCTTCGCGCACAACGCGGTGGCAGGGGACGACGATGGAAACGGGGTTGGTCGCGCAGGCCCGCGCCACGGCCCGCGCCGCCGTCGGCTGCCCCAGCGTCTTGGCGATCTCGGTGTAGGTGCGCGTCTCGCCGTACGGGATGCGGCACAGCTCCTGCCACACGCGCCACTGGAACGCGGTCGCCTGCACGTCGAGCGGCAGGTCGCCGTGCGGCCGTTCCCCCGCGAGCTGCGCCACGATCTCCGTCGCCCAGTCGCGCAGCACCTCGTCGTTGCGCTCGATCTTCGCAGCGGGAAACTCTTCGTTGAGGAACTGCACGAGCGGCGCTTCCTCGTCGCCGAGGCTGAGCGCGCAGATGCCCCGCTGGGTGCCGCCGAGCAGCATCAGGCCTAGCGCGGACGGGACCACGGTGAAGTGGATGTGGGCGTGCCGCCCGCCGCGCTGGTAGTCGGCCGGGGTCATGCCGAGCTGCGGGCCGGCCCGCTCGTAGAGCCTGCTGCTGGAGCCGTAGCCGACTTCGTACATCGCCATCGTGATCGACCTTTTCTCTTTCAGCCGTGTCTTGAAGCGCCCGATGCGGCAGGCGTCAGCGTACTGGCGCGGCGTGACGCCGGTGACGCGCTTGAACAACCGCTGCAGGTGCGCCGGGCTGAGCGAGGCGTGCGCCCCCAGCGACGCCAGCGACAGCGACGATTCGAGGTTGTCCTCGATGTGCCGGCACACGCTCCGCACCGCAGCGACCTGGTCGGGATTCGGCTCCGCGCTCATTCCTCGCACCTCCTCCGATCATTCTGCCGAGTCGCAACGGGTCCATCTATCCGATTCTTGCGCTCGCGGAAAAAATCTGCGTGCGCGGGTCGCTCGGCCGTTCTGGTTGGTAGACGATCCGCAGACCCTTGACCGAGGAGCCGACCATGAATCCCGTTTCCCGCGTCGTTTGGCAGCGCACCCTGGCCGTCGCAGGCGCCGTGCTGCTGCTTGGCGCCGCGTGGCTTCTGCCCGCGACGACCGCTCAGCAGCCGAAGTCGGACGACGCGAAGGTGAAGTACTACTGCCCCGTCGCCGGCATGCCCGACGCGGACAAGTGCCGCTGCCCCGGAGGATACTGCCCGAAGATCCCGACCGAGAAGATCGTCGCGGAGCACAAGGGCGCCAAGGTGCAGTTCTGCTGCGGCATCTGCGTGAAGGAATTCAAGAAGACGCCGGAAAAGTTCGCGACGGTGACGAACCACCAGATCGCCGCCACCCAGCAGGCGAAGCAAGCCAAGTGCCCCGTCACCGGCGACAAGATCGATCCGTCCCAGTCGGCGGAAGTGGCCGGCGTGAACGTCTTCTTCGCCACGCCCGCCGCCCGGCAGAAGGTCGCCGACGCCAAGCTCAGCGAACGCATGCAGCTCGTCTTCAGCGAAGCCGCCTTCGCTCGCGGCTTCGTTACCGCGAGCAAGTGAGCCAAGTCACCATGAAATTGACCCGAACTAACCCTGAGCGCAAGCGAGGGGATCGCAAGCAAACATGCGGGCGGATATTCTCGTTCCGCTTGTCAACCAGCGATCCCCTCGCTTGCGCTCAG
>JAYSSW010000301.1:0-4450 GCA_043720335.1 Planctomycetia bacterium | reverse complement strand
ATGAGATCGGCATGACTCGCCTCCGCAAGAGCAACGTGGTCGCTGGCCGCTGTGGCCTACAGTAGCATTATAGAGCATATTTCGAGCCGGCGTAATATCGTTGCAAACTCCACGCATCGTCGAGGATTTTCACGGCGGGCTTACGCCGCGCCGCTCGCCGTTGCCTATAAACTTCGCCACCAGGGGTTTTGAAACAGCTTCTTAGCGCTCCCCCTACTTGCCGAGGGCTTTCTTGAGGGTGGCGCCAAGGTCGGCGGGGCTGTCGGCGACGAGGATGCCGGCTTCGCGGAGGGCGGCGATCTTCTCCTTGGCGCCGCCGCTGCCGCCGCTGATGATGGCGCCGGCGTGCCCCATGCGCTTTCCCGGCGGTGCGGTCTGGCCGGCGATGAAGGCGGCGACCGGCTTCTTGACGTGGTCGCGGATGTAGGCCGCCGCCTGCTCCTCGGCGTCGCCGCCGATCTCGCCCATCATGAGGATGGCTTCGGTGGCGGGGTCGGCGTTGAAGAGCTGGATGGCGTCGACGAAGCTGGTGCCGTTGACCGGGTCGCCGCCGATGCCGACGCAGGTGGATTGGCCGAGGCCGAGGCTGGTGAGCTGCCAAACGCCCTCGTAGGTGAGGGTGCCGGAACGGCTGACGACGCCGACGGGTCCAGGGGTGTGGATGTAGCCGGGCATGATGCCGATCTTGCACTGTCCGGGGGTGATGACGCCGGGGCAGTTGGGGCCGACGAGCCGGCAGCCGGGGCGCTCCTTCAGGAACCGCACGGCGCGCGACATGTCGAGGACCGGGATGCCCTCGGTGATGCAGATGACGACGGCGATCCCCGCGTCGGCGGCTTCCATGATGGCGTCGGCGGCGCCGGGCGGCGGGACGAAGATCACGGTGGCGTTGCAGCCGGTCTTGGCGACGGCCTCGGCGACGGTGTTGAACTGCGGGAAGCCCTCCTTCAGCGATCCCCCCTTGCCGGGCGACACGCCGCCGACGATGGTCGTGCCGTAGTCGCGGCACTGCAGGGCGTGGAACAGGCCCGCCTTGCCCATGCCCTGGACCAGGACCCGCGTGTTTTTGTCGACGAGGATGCTCATGTTGGTTGGAGTCCGTCGGTGAGGTTGCCGTGCGATTCAACCTCGTCAGTTTAGAACACGCGGCGGAAATGGCACGATGGAGACGGGAAGGGCGTTCCCGTTTAGCGCCCGCATGGCCAGGCGGCCACGGCGTCCCATGTCGGTTTCGATGAGATGGAAAGAGGATCGCGCGAAAGCCAGGCCTTGCGGGCGCAAAGGAGCTGTTTCAAAACCTTGTTTGACGGAAATACTTGCCAGCGACAAAACGCGAGCGGCGCGGCGTAAGCCCGCCGTGAAATGGATCGTTGGCGCAATTGGCACGCACGTCGTTGCAAGCTCCACGCGTCGCTTGCGGATTTTCACGGCGGGCTTACGCCGCGCCGCTCGCCGTTGCAAAGAAGTTGCGACTCGCGGAGTATTGAAACAGCTTCTAAACGGGAACAACGCCCCCTCATCACATCCGCGTCTCGATCGCCGTGCTCGGCGGCGCCGGCGCCTTCACCACCACGGCCGGCTCGTCGTCCGGCTCCTCGCGCATTGGTAGAGCGGCGGGCCAGCTCGCCTGCGCTCGCTGCGGCGAGCCGTGCCCCGTAAGGGGCCGGGTAGATGCTGATGCACCAGACGACCAGCGACGCCATCATCAGCCCGAAGCTGAACACCATCGACGCCAGGGTGCCGTTGCGTCCGGGGCGGTTGCCCTCCACAATATGCACGAGCCAGGCCGACGACGCTCAACAGGAACATCAGGGAACCTTTCATGGCCGACTCCTCGACGCGGACCTACACGGCCCGATGGATCTTCCCGGGGACGAGCGAACCGCTGGAACGGGGGACGCTGACGGTGGCGGGGGAGCGGATCGTCGCCGTCGAGCCGCACGGCCAGCGCCGGCCCGACATCGACCTGGGACGTGTTGCTATCCTGCCCGGCTTCGTCAATGCCCACGTCCACCTCGACCTGACCGGCATGCGCGGCCTGTGTCCGCCCTCGCCCGATTTCACCGGCTGGCTGCGGCAGGTGATCCAGCATCGCATCCGCCGCACCCCGGCACAAGTTCAGGCCGACATCGCCGACGGCATCGCCGAATGCCTGCGCTTCGGCGTGACGGCGGTCGGCGACATCTCCGCAGCAGGCGCCAGCTGGGACGCGCTCGCCGCGTCACCGCTGCACGCCGTGGTTTTCTTCGAGATGCTCGGCCTCACCCCGGAACGGGCGGCGCAATCGCTGCAATCGTTCGACGCCTGGCATGCCAACCACCTGACGCGGGACGGAGATCGCGTCGTCGCCGGCGTCAGCCCGCACGCGCCGTACAGCGTCCACCGCGACCTGTTCGCCGCCGCCGCGAAAACAGCACTGCCGCTGGCGACGCATCTCGCGGAAACGATGGAAGAGTTGCAACTGCTGCGGTCGAAGTCGGGGCCGTTCGTCGATTTTCTCCGCGATTTGGGCGTCTGGCATCCCCAGGGAATGTTCGACGAGGTCGCCGAGATCTTGGCGCTCCTGCGGAATCGCCCCCGCACGCTGCTGGTTCACGCGAACCATCTCGACGCCGCGCTGCCGGACCCGCGTTGCCACACGGTCGTGTACTGCCCGCGCACGCACGCGGCGTTCGGGCACCCGCGCCATCCGCTGCCGGAACTGGTGCGGCGCGGCGTGCCGGTCGCGCTCGGCACCGACGGGTTGGCGTCGAACCCGGACCTCGACCTGTTGGCGGAGGCCCGCTTCGTGCATCGCCATTACCCTGAGATCGACGGCCCGACGCTGCTGCGCATGCTGACGCTCCACGGCGCTCGCGCGCTCGGCATGGAAGGAGGAATCGGCGCACTTTCCCAGAAAATGGAGGCGAATTTCGTCGTCTTGCCGCTGCCAGCGGGGGATAATTGCGAGCCGCACGAACAGGTGTTCGGCTCGCCTCTCCCGGCCGATAAAACGATGGTCCGGGGGGAATGGGCGAAGCCTGCCTTCGCTTGAAATCCAGGCTTGGATTTGTAAGCCAACAACGTCGCAACTCTCCCCCTTTGAGGCGAAAAAGGACCATGCCGCTCGGTTACCTCTGCCTGGTGCTGCACGCCCATCTCCCGTACGTTCGTCATCCCGAATACGACGATTTCCTCGAGGAAGACTGGTTCTACGAGGCGATCACCGAGACCTACATCCCGCTGCTGGAGATGATGGACGGGCTCGAACGGGACGGCGCGGACTGGCGCTTGACGATGTCGGTCACGCCGACGCTGGCGGGGATGTTCGCCGACCCGCTGCTGCAGTACCGCTACGTCCGCCACATCGACAACCTCATCGCCCTGGCCGGCAAGGAGATCGAGCGGACCAAGTGGCAGCCCGAGTTCAACCAGCTCGCCCGCATGTACCTCGAACGCTTCCAGCGCGCCCGCGACGTGTTCGTCAACCAGTACGGCAACAACCTCAACCACGGCTTCCGCCGCTTCTTCGAGTCCGGCAAGCTCGAGATCATCACCTGCTGCGCCACCCACGGCTTCCTGCCGCTGATGACCCACAACTGGAACGCCGTCCGCGCCCAGATCGAGATCGGCTGCCGCGAGTTCGCCCGGCACTTCGGCAAGCGACCCCAGGGCATCTGGCTCGCCGAGTGCGGCTACGCCCCCGGCGTCGACGAGATCCTCCGCGACTGCGGCATCCGCTACTTCTTCATCGACACCCACGGCGTCCTCAACGCCGAGCCTCGCCCCAAGTACGGCGTCTACGCCCCGATCATGTGCAAGAGCGGCGTCGCCGCCATGGCGCGCGACTCCGAGTCGTCGAAGCAGGTCTGGAGCGCCGTCGAAGGCTACCCCGGCGACTACAACTACCGCGAGTTCTACCGCGACATCGGCTGGGACCTCGACTACGACTACCTCAAGCCCCACCTGCACGAGAGCGGCATCCGCAGCAACACCGGCCTGAAGTACTACCAGATCACCGGCCCCGGCCGCGAGAAGATCGCCTACAACCCCAAGGTCGCCCTCGACCGCGCCGCCGACCACGCCGGCAACTTCCTGTTCAACCGCGAGAAACAGGTCGAATGGCTGTCGGGCAACATGGACCGCCCCCCCCTCATCCTCGCCCCCTACGACGCCGAACTCTACGGCCACTGGTGGTTCGAAGGCCCCGAGTGGCTCAACTTCCTCCTGCGCAAGATGCACTGGGACCAGTCGACCGTCAAGACGACGCACATGCCGGAGTACCTCGACAAGTTCCCGCGCACGCAGGTCGCCCAGCCGACCTTCTCCAGCTGGGGGCACAAGGGCTACAACGAGGTCTGGTGCGAAGGCTCCAACGACTGGATCTACCGCCACCTGCACGAAGGGGCCGACCGCATGGTCGAGCTGGCCCGCTACTTCCCCGACCACGGCGACGGCCTCCGACTGCGCG
>JAYSSW010000300.1:0-9303 GCA_043720335.1 Planctomycetia bacterium | reverse complement strand
TGCGAAATGAAGGCGCTGGGTATCGAACCCAGGACCTACGGATTAAAAGTCCGTTGCTCTACCGCTGAGCTACGCCTCCAGTGGGGTGGCCGACGCCTCGGTCCCACGACATATTGATACCGTGGCGGATTCTTCCGGCAAGGCGCTTTCATTCGCCGACGCTTTCCGCTACGTTGCGTGGGGCGAATTCCGCCGATCCGTCGGTTAGAATTCCGCCGGTCGGCAGTTTACTTGATGGAACTTCTTCCGGGCGTTTGGTTTCGCAATTCCCTCTGACCCTTCTTCGTGCTTACGGGAGGTCCAGCGTCCATGTCCAAGGCATCTGCTCTTTCGCGGCGTCAGGCTCTTCAATTGGCGGCGGCTGGCGTCGTCGGCACGTCCTCCTCCGGGTGGTTCGGCGCCCTCGCCGACGAGACGGCCCGCAATCCGCAGCGGCGCCGCTCCTGCATCCTGCTGTGGATGAACGGCGGCCCCACCCAGACCGACACCTTCGACCTCAAGACAGGCCACCCGACCAACGGCGGGCCATTCCGAGGCATCCAGACCTCCGCCCCCGGCGTCCGCATCAGCGAGCACCTGCCTCGCCTCGCCGACCAGATGGAGCACGCCGCCATCATCCGCGCGATGAGCAGCCGGGAAGGGGACCACGGCCGGGGCACGTTCCTCATGCACACCGGCTATCTGCCGCAGGGGCCGATCCAGTATCCGACGATGGGTTCGCTGATCGCCAAGCAGCTGGGCGCGGAAGACGCGCCGCTGCCGAACTTCGTCAGCATCGCCCCGTTCCGCCAGTTCAGCGCCGCGGCGCACGGGTCGGGCTTCCTCGGCCCGCAGTACGCCCCGCTCATCGTTGGAGAATCAGCCAACCCGTTCAACCCGCAGCCGAACCAGGGGGACGCCTACGCCCAGGCTCTGCGCGTGCAGGACATGCAGAACTCCGGCACCACGACGCAGCAGTTCGACGCGCGGGTCAATCTGCTCCAGGACATGGAACGCGATTTCGTCAGCAGCCATCCGACGGTCGCAGCCCGCAGCCACCAGACGGCGTACGACCGTGCGGTCCGCCTGATGCGCACGTCCGCCCGCACCGCGTTCACGCTCGACGACGAGCCGGCTCGCCTGCGTGACTCGTATGGCCGCAACCTGTTCGGCCAGGGCTGTTTGCTGGCTCGCCGGCTGGTGGAACGTGGCGTGCCGTTCGTCGAAGTGTCGCTGAGCGGCATCCCGAACGCCCCGATCGGCTGGGACACGCACGGCCAGAATTTCAACACGGTCCAGCGTCTCTGCGAGATCCTCGATCCGGCCTGGGCGACGCTCATCAAGGACCTCAAGCAGCGCGGCATGCTCGACTCGACCCTCATCGTCTGGATGGGCGAGTTCGGCCGCACCCCGCGCATCAACGGCCAGCAGGGCCGCGACCACTACCCGAACGCCTGGTCGACCGTCCTGTGCGGCGGCGGCATCAAGGGGGGCAGCGTGTTCGGCGACACCGGCGCGGACGGCACCGCCGTCGTCGGCCCGCGTCCCGTCAGCGTCCCCGACTTCTTCGCCACGATCTGCCAGGCGCTCGGCATCGATCCGACGACGCAGAACATGTCGAACGTCGGCCGTCCGATCCGCGTCGCCGACCACAACGCCCAGCCCGTGACCGAAATCCTGGCATAGGGGCGACGAGCAAACGTGCATTGAACGCGAACCCGCACACGGAGTAGACTCCGCCTGCGGGATTTTGCGTTTGTCAACATGGCGGCGTGCCGCCTGGCCCCGAGGATGCGATGGAATATCAGGTGGAGCTGGCGACGTTCCGGGGGCCTCTCGATCTGCTGCTCTTCCTCGTGAAGCGCAACGAGGTCGACCTGTGCGACATTCCCATCGCCAAGGTGACGGAGCAGTTCCTCGACTACCTCAACGTGCTGCAAGTGATCGACGTCGAGACGGCGGGCGAGTTCCTGGTGATGGCGGCGACCCTGATGGAGATCAAGAGCCGGCTGCTGCTGCCCCGCGCGGAGGTGGAGTTGAAGGACGAGGACGATCCACGTCTGGAACTGGTCAAGCAGCTCATCGAGTACAAGAAGTACAAGGAAGCGGCCGATCTGCTGGAGGAGCAGGCCGAGAAGCAGATGGCGCGGCTGCCACGCACGCCAGCCGAGACGCCGGGGCCGGTCGATCTGTCGGTGCAGCCGTTGCGGAAGGTGGAGTTGTGGGATCTTGTCAGCGCGTTCGGGCGGCTGCTGCGCGAGACGGCGTCGCTGCAGCCCAGCCCGATCACGGTCGATGAGACGCCGATCGCGGTCCATATGCAGCGCATCCTGGAACTGCTGCGCGAAAGGCCGCGTGTCACGCTCGGCGACCTGTTCACGCCGCCGCGCACGAAGGGCCGGCTGCTCGGCCTGTTCCTGGCGACGCTCGAACTCATCAAGGCCCGATCCATCGTTGTCGAGCAGTCGAAGGAGTTCGGCGAAGTCGAAATCGTGCTGGCCCCGCCCTCGACGGAGCCGCCCGCGCCATCGGAGGGCGTGACGAGCGTGCAGGAGTGACCGTTTAGCCGCTCGCCTACGGCGAGCGCGGACACGACGCCACGCGGCGATTGATGGGCTGTGCGAGCGCCATGTCCGCGCTCGCCGTAGGCGAACGGCTAAACAACGTGTGCGCCGCGCCCGGACACGCCGTAGTTGCCGCGCTGCGCGCAGCAATCTAAGATGCATGGGTCCGGTCGCACTTGCGGCGGCGACGCGGGGCCGCCATAATGCAGGCTGCGCGACGAAACACGGCCAGGAAACTCGAACATGGCAAGCCCCGAGCCAGCCCGCGAAGACATCTTCCAGCCGGGTGGCCACCTTCTCACCAGTTGCGTGACCGAACCGACCGCGAAAGTCCTGCGCGAAGCGATCCGCCTGGCGCGCGAGACGCGCTGGGACAGCGTGCGCAGTCCGCACATCTTCATGGGCCTGCTCGCCGTCCCCGACCCCGGCGTGAAGCTCTGGGGCGACCGGCTTGGCGCCGACCTCGGCCGGCTGCTGGCGCAGTTCCAGGAGCTGTTCCACCAGGAAGAAGGGGAGTGCGAGGCGCTGCTTCTGCTCAACCGCGAGTTCCTGTCGGACAACGTGATCCGCCTGCTGCGCGACGCCTACTGCCGGGCGGTCGACAACCGCCGCAAATCGATCACGCCGATGGACCTGCTCATCAGCCTGCTGACGGCGACGAACAGCATCGTGGCGGAGTGCTTCGAGCGGATCGGCGTGACGGCCGCGAAGCTGACGGAATTGGCCGTGCTGGCCGAGCAGCACAACAGCCAAGGTTGACCCCGCCCCTGCAATCGCTTCAACCGTCAAAGCTTGACAACAATCTCGCAGTGGTGAGCGCCAAGCCCGAAATGGACGGAGCGCACGCTTGTTCCCAACGATACAATCGTGGTGGAACAATCGTCGCGCGGGAGGTGCCTTATGGCCCGTCGCTTGCTTTTTTGGCTGTTATCGCTCGCATTCCTTGTCAACACCGGCTGCACCAGCTGCCAGCAGTGGAAGAACCGCCACTGCGCACCGCCGCAACCGCCACCGTGCCCGCCGGGGCAGGGAAGGCTGATGCTGCCCCCGCCGCCTGCGCCGTATGGTGGACCGCCGCCGGGAGCGAGCTTCGCGCCGCCGCAGGGCTTCTCGCAACAACCGCCGCCTGGGGCGTCGTTCGCGCCGCCGCAGGGATTCCCAACGAACCCGCAGCAGCAGCCGCCTCCGCAGCAGCCGTTCCCGACCGCGCCGTCGATCCAGACGCCGCCGCCTCCGCAGATGTCGCAAGGCCCGAAGACGGAGACGCGCTGGCAGCAGGTCGAGGCGCGCGAACAGCCGCCGCAGATCAAGCTGTACGCGCCGGAGCCGCTGTTCGGCGACACGACACCGGGCGACACTCCCGCGCCGCCGCAGGTGACGCCGAAACGCGAGACGGAGAAGGAACCGGCCGTCGAGAAGACGAAGCTGATGACAACGCTCCCGGTCGGGATCCCGTCGTTCGGCCAGGTCAAGGAGACGCTCTGGACCGGCTACCGGCCGACGCTCGACGGCCTCGATTGGCTGCAGGCGAACGGCTGCCGCACGGTGGTGCTGCTGCGCCAGCCCGGCGAGATGGAAGCGATCGACCGCAAGCAGTACGAGAAGCGGGGCATCACGTTCCTCAGCCTCGAAATCTCGCCGCAGTCGGTCACCAAGGCGAAGATCGACGAGTTCCAGACGATGATCAAGACGATGGGCAACCAGCCGATCTTCGTCTACGACAACGACGGCTCGATCGCCGGCCCGATGTGGTACCTCTACTACCGCTTCACCGAGAACCACGCCGACGACGTGGCCCAGATCCGCGCCCGCTCGCTGGGCCTGCAGATGGACGGCCAGGGCGCCCACCGCGAGATGTGGCTCGCCGTGCAGAAATACCTCGCCGACACCAACCCGTGAGAATCGCCTGCATCAAGCCCGCCGCCGTCTGAGGCGGCGGGGTCGGCACTTCAACCCGCGCCGCCTCAGACGGCGGCTGGCTTGATAGCTTCGATCATGGTTGAACCCCCACCAATCGCTTCGCTCATGGTGGGGCTTGTCCCCCCTCTCACCTTTTCTCCCCTCTCTCTGCCTTTTCCTCTGCGACTCTGCGTCTCTGCGGTTGGCTCTCCTGTCTTTGGCTCTCCTTTCCCACCCGTGAATCGCTAAAACTGCAAGCGGCAACGCTGCTCTTTCATGGGTGCTCACGATGTCGAAGAAAACGTCGCTCGGCGAGACGGCTCCGCTGGTGCCGCCGATCTACCAGTCGTCGGTCTACACGATCCCCGACCTTGATGCGCTCGACCGCATCATGAACGACGGCGAACCGGGCTTCATCTACGCGCGCGACGCGCACCCGAACGCCCGGATGTTGGCCAAAAGCCTCGCCGCGACCGAAGCGGCCGAGTGGGCCGTCATCACCGGGTCGGGCATGGCGGCGATCAGCGCGATCGTGCTCGCCACCATCCAGCAAGGCCATCGCATCGTCGCGAGCAATCGGCTCTATGGCCGCACCGTCCAACTCTTCACGCAGGAGCTGACGCGGTTCAACGTGACGACCGAGTACGTCGACGCCAACGACCTCGCCGCGGTCGAAGCGTCGTTGGAGAAGGGGGCGAGGCTGCTGTTCGTCGAGACGATGTCGAACCCGTTGCTGCGCGTCGTCGATCTTCCCGCGCTCGGCAAGATGTGCCGCACGCAAGGGTGCTTGCTGGTCGTCGACAACACGT
This sequence comes from Planctomycetia bacterium, assembly GCA_043720335.1. Taxonomy (GTDB): domain Bacteria; phylum Planctomycetota; class Planctomycetia; order Gemmatales; family Gemmataceae; genus JAYSSW01. Next base: position 4,052 of record JAYSSW010000300.1, on the reverse strand, counting down.
TCGCGACGCCGGTGCTGACGAAGCCGCTCGACATGGGCGCCGACTTCGTGATGGAAAGCCTGACGAAGATGATCGCCGGCCACAGCGACGTGACGCTCGGCCTGGTGTGCGGCAACGACGAGGAATGGCTTCCCGCCATCAACGCCGCCGTCAGCATCTGGGGCCTCTCGTCCAACCCGTTCGACTGCTGGCTCGCCGAACGCGGTCTGGCGACGCTCGACCTGCGCATGCGCGCGGCCTCCGCGAACGCCGCCAAGCTCGCCGACTGGCTCGCCGAGCAGCCCGGCGTGCGCCGCGTCCACTATCCGGGCCGGGCCGACCACCCCGACCACGCCCTCGCCCCGAAGGTTCTTGACGGCGGGTTCGGCAACATGCTCTGCTACGAGCTGGAGGACGGCCGCGACGCCGTCAACCGCTTCCTGCACGACGCCCCCGGCATCCCGTTCAGCCCGTCGCTGGGCCACTCGACGACAACGCTGAGCCACCCCGCGACCACGTCGCACCGCTACGCCAGCCCCGCCGAGAAGAAACGCCAGGGCATCACCGACGGCCTCATCCGCCTGTCGGTCGGCATCGAGGATGTCGCGCTCATCAAGCAGGAAATGAAGAAGGGGCTGGCGTAGGCTACAGGTCGTTCTCGGTAAGGCCTGCGATTTTCATGATGGCGCTTTGCAATCCAATCGGCATGGTTCGATTTGCGTGGACGGGAACCGTCGCGGCAGGTGCGTCGTCATGCTCGTAATTGTGATGCGAGCCACGGACTCTGACAAGCCGCCATCCCTTCTTTGCAAGAATGCGGCACATCTCCTTGCCGGAAATCGCCTTCATATTTCGACTTCTTCCACCAGGGCACGCTGAGGAAGAATTTCGGGAGCTGGAGCGTCGAGATGGCATTCGATCGCTTCGCGAATGTTGGCGTGAATCTCGTCGATCGTATCACCTTGGCTGAAGCAACCGGGGAGTGCGGGGACTTCGGCCCAGTATCCTCCCTCGTCGGCTTCGTGGATGATGACTTTGATCTTCATCGGTCTCTCCCCAGTATCTCGACACTCGCCTCATGGATTTTCGCGAACGGCGTCGTTTCTTTCAAGCCTTCGCTGATTCTGCTGAAAGCAACTCACAGCCAACCAAATCACGTCCCCGGCGGCGGCACGTTTTCCCCCTCGACCACGTCGGCGGCGTGGGCGCGTTCGATCGCCTCGTCCGTGCTCGCCGGGTCGACGTCGCGGCAGCTGGCGGTCAGCGTGTCGGCGAAGAAGCGCAGCTCCGTTTTCCAGTCGCTTTCGCTCACGTCCTTCGGGCACACCTGCGAGAACTCGCCGCACAGCAGGATGAGCCGGAGGAAGTGGCGGAAGATGATGCCTTCCTGCTTCACCAGGTCGCGCGACTGGATGAACTTGTTGAAGTTGCCTCCGAAGTGCAAAAGCTCGCCCGCCGCCCAGACCGACTGTGTCGTCACGTCGGTCACTTCGGGGTTGATCGCGTCGAACAGCAGCCGCAGCTTGTCCGACAGCGTAGGCGGATAGACGCGCTCCTCGAAGCGGCGCTCGTAAGGCTCGTCGTCGTCCTCCTCCGATTTTTCGACCGGGGCGGCGATCAAACCGCGGCGGATCAGCTCCGGGTCGAGCTGGGTCATGGCGAGCGGGCCGGGGGCCATGTCCTCCGCGAGCGGCACGCGCACATGCCGCAGGATCGGGCGCGGCACCTCCAGCACGCTTTCGAGAATCTGCAAGCGTTCGTTGCGGTCGGCGATGCCGAGATGGTCGAGCAGGAAGGCGCCGTACAGCGGATGCACGCTGCGGAAAACGAGCAGCAGATCGAGCTTCGCCGTTGGCGTCGCTGTCACCGCCTGGTAGCGCTCGGGCGACGGCGGGGCGTCCTCCGCCGGCGGCTCCGGCGTCAGCGTTACGAAGCCGCACCGTGCCAGCGTCTGCAGCATCAGGTCGAGCGACTTGTCCTGCGCCTGGATGCGCGGCTCGTCCATCAGCCGTTTGCGGATGACGTTGCGGACGCGCGACACCTCCGGCGAGATCTTCAGCAGGTACGCCAGCAGCCGCCAGGGAAGGGGCCCCTTGCTGTAGAGCTTGCCCGGCGGGGCGGCCTGCAACTGCTTGAACTGCCACTCGCTCCAGTAGGCGCGCGTGTCGCTGCGGGTCGGCTTCTTCCGCTTCAGCTCCTTCTTCGCCCGCATCAGCGTCGGGTCTTTCGTCGTCTCCGGGATCTGGTCGAACTTGATCTTCCAGCGGTGGATCTTCACGTCGTCCTCGTGCGCCACCGCGACGACGTGCCCCCGGTCGTCGAACTGGGGCCGGCCCGCTCGCCCGAAAATCTGCTGGGCGCTGCTGGCGTCGATCAGCTTCTCCTTGCCCGCCGGCCCCTTCACCAGCGAGCAAAGCACGACCGACCGCGCGGGCAGGTTGATTCCCGACGCCAGCGTTTCGGTGCAGATGACGACCGACAGCATCTTGCGAATGAACAAGTCTTCCACCACCCGGCGGTACTTCGGCAGCAGTCCCGCATGGTGCACGCCGACGCCGCGATGCAGCATCTGCTTCATCTTCGGCCCGACCCCCTGCGTCCAGTCGAGCTTGTTGATCTCGGCGTGCAGGGCGGTCTTCTGCCATTCCTGCAGCAGCGGCAATCCCTTGAGCTGCTCGGCGATGCTCCAGCACTCGTCGCGGTTGAACGCGAAGACGAGGGCGGGCATCTTCCGTTCGTCGCCGTCGCCTTTCGCCATCAGCACCAGTTGCTCGGTGAGAAACTGGTCGGGAATCCACTCGTATTCGAGCGGCACCTTGCGTTCCTTGCCCTCAACCAACTCCAGCTTGCGGTCGTGGCAGCGGTCAAGCCAGGCGAGGAATTCGAGCGAGTTGCCCACGGTCGCCGACAGCAGCAATAAACGAACATGCTTCGGCAGCAGGCTGAGCGAAAGTTCCCAGACGATGCCACGCTCCGGGTCGGCGAAGCTGTGGAACTCGTCCATGACGACGGCCGAGACGTGGCTGAAATCGAACGCGGCCGGGTGCAACAAACGATTCAGCAGAATCTCGGCGACGACGACGAGGACGCGGGCGCCGGGGTTCACACGGCGATTGCCGGTGACGAGGCCGACATCCTCGGCACGGAAGCCCCAGCGGATGGCCGACTCCTGCATCTCGGCGAACTTCTGTTCCGTGAGGGCGATGAGCGGCGTGGTGTAGTACGCGACGGAGCCGGTGTGCAGGGCTTCGAAGAGAGCGGCCTGGGCGATGAGCGTCTTGCCGGTGCCGGTCGGGGCGCAGACGAGCACGCCCTGGTCGGAGGTGAACCACGCGAGCAGCGCGTCCTCCTGCACGGGATACGGCGCGTACGGGAGCTGCTCCAGATAGCGTTCCGTGAGCTGGTCGCGCGTCAGGCTGGCATCCATGAGTCGGCTTTCGGGCGTCGGTGGCGTTCGTAACGGCATCAAGCGACATTCTATGGTTGAGCGGTCGACGAACCGTACTAACCCTGAGCGCAAGCGACGGGATCGCGTGGCGGCTCGCTGAATGAGAAGATGCGCCAACGTGATTCACTGTTGTCTCATCGCTTGCGCTCCAGGTTCGTGGCTGCCGCCAGGTGCGCTTCTGTTCGCGAGAAAAAAGCGGCGAACCATCATCCTTGTCCGTAGATCGCTGCGTATCAAATGAAGACAAAATCGCTTCACCCTGTTCTTTGGCGGCGGCCAGACATGATGCTTCTCCTCAAACGCCCGTCGCTCGTCTTCTTCGGCATGCTCGCCGTCGCCATCGGCGGCGTGTTGGCCTGGACGCTGAGCCGAGGCCCGCGTTTCAGCGAGGAGCATTGCCGCCTGATCCGGGTCGGCATGACGCGAAGCGAAGTCGAGCAAATCCTTGGCAAGCCGCCCAATCCAATGCGCCGCATGAATCGTGTTTCCTGCAACATGACGCAGCTCAAATTCGGCTTGACGCAATGGCTGAGAGCCTGTGAAAAATTGCTTTTCCCCGGAAAACAGTCGCCTCGGCAGCTGTCCACCGCGGGGGCCGGGCGCTAAACTTCCCTCATGGACATCC
>JAYSSW010000299.1:0-9311 GCA_043720335.1 Planctomycetia bacterium | reverse complement strand
CGCTCGCCGTAGGCGAACGGCTAAACGGGTCGCGCCCGGACGACCCGCGCATCCCGTTCGTCCAACGCGCGCCGCGGCGTTGCCTTGGCGGAATGCGGTTGTAGGCTGGCTGGATGCGAAGTATGGTGAGGGAAGGAACACTTCGGCACGGAACGCCCGAACCGAGGACGCTGACGGCGAGGGACAGGGGATGCCAGTGCTCGAAGAGAACGAAACCCCGCTGCACGGCTACCGAGGCCCCGCCGAGGCCGTGCCGCAGCGCGGCGTGCCCGCCGGGCTGACCATCACCATCAGCCGCGAGGCCGGCGCACGCGGCGGCAGCATCGCCAAACGGGCGGGGGTCAAGCTCGGCTGGCAGGTCTACACGCAGGAGATGATGGAGTATCTCTCGCAGGAAGGGGGCTTCCGCCAGGAGATCGACACGCAGCTCCCGCCCGCCGCGCTGGCCTGGATCGACGAGCAGCAGGAGCGATTGTTGGCGGAGCAGAACCTGAGCCGCAGCCCCACGGTGCTCGATCTTTCGCGCATGGTGCTGGCGCTGGGCGCCCAGGGGGAAGCGGTGATGCTGGGCCGGGGCGCCGGGCTGCTGCTGCCGGCGGCGACGACGCTGAAGGTGCGGCTAGTCGCCCCGCACGCAGACCGCGTCGCCTACCTCAGCCAGTGGCTGCGGCTGTCGGAGGCGGAGGCGGCCGAGCAGGTCCTCAGCCGCGACCAGCGCCGGGCCGACTTCCTTCTGACGCACTTCCACAAGAAGCCGGGCGACATCCACCACTACGACATGGTCCTCAACACCAGCCTGCTCGGCGAGGAGCGCTGCGCCGACCTCATCGTCCACGCCGCCAAGTCGAAGATGGCCGCCTTCGCGTCCGAGTGACGTTCGTTCCCCACGAACCCGGAGCGCAAGCGATGGGATCGCAGCGAACCATGCGGACGGAAAAAATTCTCGCTCCGCGTGTCGCCAAGGTATCCCATCGCTTGCGCTCCGGGTTCGTGGGTCAACCGTGAAATGGATGACTTCCGTGCAAGCGTACCCGCGATTCCTGGACGAAGCCCGCCGGCGCACGCCGCAGGTCGCGCTGGTCCTCGGCTCCGGGATGAGCCATCTCGCCGACCGGCTCGTCGATCCGGTCGAGATCCCGTTCCAGCACGTCCCCGGCCTCGAAGCCGCCGGCGTGGCGGGCCATCGCGGCGCGCTGCTCCTCGGCGACTGGGGCGGCCGAACCGTTCTCGTCTTCGCGGGTCGGCTGCACTACTACGAAGGACACCCGTGGAGCCGCGCCGTGCAGCCGGTCCATGTCGCTCACGAGCTGGGCGCCCGTGTGCTGCTCGCCACCAACGCGGCAGGCGGCATCCGCAGTGATCTGGTCCCCGGCTCGCTGATGGCGCTCGACGGCCATCTCGACACGACGCGCACCGGCTGGTGGGCCGACCTCGCCATCACGCGCCGCCCCTATTCGTCGCGATTGATCCGGCAGCTGCGGCAGGCCGCCGGGGTGGTCGGCATCACGCTGCACACGGGCGTCTACGCGCAGCTCACCGGCCCCAGCTACGAGACCCCCGCCGAGATCCGTGCCCTGCGGGCCTGCGGCGCCGACGCCGTCGGCATGTCGACCGCCCGCGAGACGCAAGCCGGCGCCGACCTCGGCATGGAATGCGCCGCCGTGTCGCTCATCACGAACCAGGCGGCGGGCCTCGGCGATGGCCCGATCCACCACGGCGAAGTCCTCGCCACCGCCGCCGCCACGCACGACCGCCTGACGAGACTCGTCGAGGCGTTTCTGCAATTCGTTTAGAAGCTGTTTCAGAACCCCTGGTGGCGAAGTTTATAGGCAACGGCGAGCGGCGCGGCGTAAGCCCGCCGTGAAAATCCTCGACGGTGCGTGGAGTTTGCAACGACAAGCGTGCCCTTTGCACGAACGGAAATTTCCACGGCGGGCTTACGCCCAATGCCCGTGAATTAGCTGTAAAACGAGAGCCGCCAAGGTGTTCTGATGGCTAGGAAACGCTCCTCAGAATGCAAGGCGGCTCTCATGCACCGTTCCATGTCCGACAAGCGCAACGCCAACCCTGCCTCCGCCGACCCCATCCCCTACGTCCGCGGACTGCAGCAGCTCATCACCCAGCAACGCATCGACTTCCTCCTGGCTCGCACCCGACGAACCCAGAAACGCCGCAGCCGCGTCCTCGCCTCCTCCGCCGTCTGGCTCGTCATCGCCATGTCCCTGTTCGCCAGCCGTTCCATCCCCATGGTCTGGCGCGCCTTGCATCCCAGCCAGCCCGGACCCGAACCCGACGAGTCCACCTTCACCAAGGCCCGACGCCGCCTCGGCGTCGCCACGCTCCGCCTGCTGTTCGAAGAGTTCGCCCGTTCCCTGGCGCCCGCCGGCACCCCCGGCGTCTTCCACCGCTCCCTGCGCCTGATGGGCATCGACGGCGCCGTCCTCGACATGCCCGACACCCCCGACAACGAACGCGTCTTCCAGCGCGGCGGCAACCAGCGCTCCCCCAACGCCTTCCCCCAGGTCCGCGTCATGGCCCTCTGCGAACTCGGCACCCACTCCGTCCACGACTTCGCCTTCCGCCCCATCGACCACGGCGAGCAGGCCATGGTCCCCACCTTGGCGCGCTCCCTGCAGCCGGGCATGCTGCTGCTCGGGGACCGCAACTTCTTCGGCTTCGACCTGATCCGCACCGTGCTCGACCGCGGCTGCCACCTGCTGGCCCGCGTCAAGACCAGCCAGTTGATCTTCCAACGCCTGCAGGAGCTGCCCGACGGCTCCTGCCTGAGCAAGATCTACGCCTCGTACTACGACCGCGTCCAGGATCGCAACGGCCGGGTCGTCCGCCTCATCGAGTACACCCACGACGACCCGACGCGTCCGGGCTGCGGCGAGCGGCGCCGGCTGCTGACCGACCTGCTCGACCCGGCCGACCTGCCGGCCCTGGAGGCGCCGCTGGTGTGCCACCAGCGTTGGGAGCACGAGCTGGTCTTCGACGCACCTGAACGGCCAGCCGGTGGCGCTGCGGAGCAAGACGCCGCGCGGCGTGGTGCAGGAGTTGTACGGGCTGATGCTGGCGCACCGGGTGGTCCGGCAGGTGATGAGCGACGCGGCGGCGCAGCGGCAGGTCGAAGCGAACCGGCTGTCGTTCACGAAGTCGCTGCAGGTGCTGCAGAGCCAGCTGCACGAGGCGCCGACCTGCAGCGTGGCGGAGTGGTACCGTCGTCTGACGGAGGAGGTGGGCCGTCAGGTGCTGCGTCCGCGCCGCAACCGCTGGTATCCGCGGGTGGTCCGTCGCAAGATGAAGAAGTGGGACAAGAAACGCCCCCACCACCGCAACCCCCCGCAACCGTCCAAACCCTTTGACGAATCAGTGGTTATCGTCTAATTCACGGGCATTGGGCTTACGCCGCGCCGCTCGCCTTCTGTCGCTGCTGACGATTTCCGTCCTACGAGGTTCTGAAACAGCTTCTTAGCCGCGACGTGCAGCGGAGCGAGGGAACCACGCGGCGACATGGTTCATCGACGTGGGTCGTGTCCGCGCTCCGCTGCGCGTCGCGGCTAAACGGCGGCGCGGATCACGTCGCGTTCAGCCGCTTCATGAACTCGCGCATCCAGGCGGGGTTGTCGTGCCAGGTGCGCGAGCTGACCAGGTTGCCGTCGACGACGACTTCCTCGTCAACGTACACGCCGCCGCACACCTCGGCGTCGAAGCGGCACTTCGCCACGGTCGTCACCCGGCGGCCCCGGATCACGTCGGCGGTCGCCAAAATCTCGATGCCGTGGCACACCGACGCGATCGGCTGCTTCTTCGCGTCCATCGCCTTCACCACTCGCAGCAGGTCGGCGTCGTAGCGCAGGTACTCCGGGGCGCGGCCGCCGGAGATGACCATGCCGGCGTAGTCGTCGATCTGGATGTCGCGGAAGGCGATGTCGGACGCCAGGTGGTAGCCGGCCGTCTCGCGGGTGATGTCCCAGTCGGCGGGGCGCTCGTGCTGCACCATGTGGTAGACGCGCTTCTCCGGGGCGGCGACCAGCACCTGGTGCCCGTCCTCGCGGATGCGGAACAGCGGATACATCGTGTCGAGCAGCTCGGCCGCGTCGCCGATCACCAGCAGCACGCGTTTCATCGGTTCGCTCCAGTCGTTTCGCAGGCTTCGTTTCCGTTGCTTCAAGATTCACGCGCAGAACGGGAAGGCGCCGGAGCCGCCACGCCCCGCTCGCAGCGAGTCATTGACCCCGGCCGCGGATGCGGGTACCCTCGCATCCTTGCTGGCAATCACGAACTCTCTGGGAGACGCGGCGATGAAGACGCGATGGATGCTCGCCCTGGCGGCGGTGGTTTTGTTGTGCGGCCCGGCGGCGGCGCAGGACGGCTCGCAGCCGGTCCTCGTGAAAGGCGACAAGGACAAGGTCGAGTTCTTCATCGGCAAGGACCTCGTCACCCGCTACCACGGGACCGCCTACGCCAAGCCGATCTTCTGGCCCCTGCTCGCCCCGGGCAACGCGCCGCTCACGCGCGACTGGCCGATGATCGAGGACGCCCCCAACAACACCAAGGACCACCCCCACCAGAAGTCGGCCTGGTTCTGCCACGGCGACGTCATCCCCGAAGGGATCGTCCTCAAGCAGAAGGTTCGCGGCGTCGACGGCGTCGATTTCTGGGCCGAAGCCCCAGGCCACGGCAAGATGGTCTGCACCTCGCTCGACGTCCTCCCCAACCAGGGCTTCAAGTCGCACAACGAATGGCGCAGCGCCGACGGCGTCAAGATCCTCGACGAGAACCGCACCGTTGTGCTGCACAACTTCGGCAAGGCCCGACTCCTCGACGTGCGCATCGACCTGCACGCCAGCGTCTGCCCGATCATTTTCGGCGACACCAAGGAAGGCGCCTTCGGCATCCGCGTCAACGACGCCATCAACGCCAGCAAGACCGGCAAGGGCAAGCTCCAGAACGCCGACGGCAAGATCGGCGAGAAGGACTGCTGGGGCCAGTTCTCCGCCTGGTGCGACTACTCCGGCCCCGTCGACGGCAAGATCGTCGGCCTGACGATCTTCGCCGACCCCAAGAACCCCCACCCGTCCGCCTGGCACGCGCGCGGCTACGGGCTTATGGCCGCCAACCCGTTCGGCCGCTCCGTGTCGAAGTTCCCCGCGGTCGCCGGCCGCAAGGACGTCGTCCGGCTGGCGAAGGGCGAACACTACCAGCTTCGCTACGGCATGCTCCTCCACGAAGGCGACGCCGTCACCGGCCAGGTCGCCGACCATTTCCAGCGCTTCGTGCAGCTGCGTGGCAAGGAGTGACGCACGGTTCTGGTGCGAGCCTAAGCGCCAAGCGAAGGACGCCCCGCGCGATGATTCAGCATGGGGCGTCCTTCGCTCGGCGCTCAGGCTCGGACAACACTTCGCTTCGCGTTGATTCCGCAAGCGGGTTGGCTACGATAACCCTCGACTGCGCTTCGTTCGCTTCCCCCTGGAAACCGCCATGAACCAAGAACCTGCGCGCCCGGAAAATAAGACCGCCACCTGGCTGACCATCCTCGCTGGCGTGGCCACCGCCGCTCTGCGCGTCATTCCGCACCCGCCCGGCTTCACGTCGATGGGGAGCCTCGGCGTCTTCGGCGGCGCCCGGCTCAAGGGCTGGCGCGCCTTCGTGCTGCCGCTCCTCGTCTTCATCGCCAGCGACCTCGTCCTCTGGACGATCACCGGCTTCAACGCCATGTACTCGATCGCCCACCTCTCGCGCGCCTACGTCTACGCCAGCTTCCTCCTCTACATCCTGTTCGGCTGGATGGTCCGCGAGAAGTCGGCCCTTTGGCTCATGGGGGCGGCGGCGCTCGGCGGCGTGCAGTTCTTCCTCGTGACGAACTTCTTCACCTGGCTGACCCAGCCGCTGCTGCCCGACGAATCGATCTTCGCGCCGCTGCGCTACTCGCGCGACCTGGCCGGCCTGCTGCACTGCTACGCCGCCGCCCTGCCGTTCTACCAGGGCGAGGTGCCCAGCTACATGCACCCGCTTGGCATCCTCGGCGACTTCCAGTTCAGCGCCGTCTGGACGATCATCGGCGACGTGATCTGCACCGGCGTGCTGGCCGGCGTCAACGACGCCGTGACCAGCGAGGACAAGGTCAACGAACCGGTCCCCACTGCTTGAGGTGATTCCGCCATGAAGTTCGCCGCCGTCATCGAGTACCTCCAGGACAAGGCGAAGATCGCCGAGATCCGCCCAGTCCATCGGCAGTATCTGGCCAGCCTGAAGGAACAGGGCAAGCTCGCCGCGTCGGGCCCGTTCACCGACGACTACGGCGCCCTCATCGTCTACGAGGCCGAGACGAAGGAGGAGGCCGAGAAGATCCTGCAAGGCGACCCGTTCCATGCGGCTGGCATCTTCGTCCAGTGGACGATCCGCCCGTGGAACCCGGTCATCTGCAACCGCGAACTGTTCCCGGCGTGACTGATTGATTTGTGCGAAACGTGTCCCTGCGAAAGCCCAGGGCTGCTGCCCTGGGTATGCAAATCCCCAGGGCAGCAGCCCTGGGCTTTCTTCACTTCCCTGTTGACTGATGTGGGATTTCACCGCAGCAGCAATCCCACGAGCACGTCGTAGCCGGCGTGGGCGCCGACGGCGACGCCGAAGCCGCGCGTGTGGTAGAGCCAGGCGAAGTAGCCGCCGGCGGCGGCGCGGAAGGCGAAGACGTAGCCGTGGAAGGGGTCGCCACTCGGGCCGAGGTGGTGCGCCGCCGCGAACGCCAGCGCCGAGCCGACGCCGGCCAAGGCCAGGCACCACAGCATCGGCAGGTCCATCAGCGTGAACAGCGCGAGCAGCCCCGAGTAGATCAGCAGGCGGAACAGCGTCTCCTCGTAGATGCCAGCGCCGAGGAAGCAGACGATCAGCTCCAGCGCCGGCTCCGGCCCGCGCGGCGCCGCGTGGGCGACGATCTGGCATGGCAGCAGCGACGGCAGCCAGTGCGACGCCGCGTGCCAGAGCGCCTGGCTGAACGCCAGCAGCCCCAGCGCGAACACCGCGCTTTCAATCGCCATGCCGACCCACACCGACACCTGGTCGCGCGGCTGGTCGCGCCGCCGCCACAGGCTCCACGTCAGCAGGATCGCCAGCAGCACGCACGGCGCGGTGAACATCGCCGGCAGGCCGATGCGGGCCAGCCCTTCGCGCAGCCACACGTCGGCGCCGTTGCGCAGCTCCTCCGGCGAGGTGTGCCCGAGCAGGTGCAGGCCGATCTCGTAGATCGCCAGCAGCGGCAGCACGAACAGCACGCACGACCAGGGATGCCGCGTCTCGGACCAGTAATCGCCAGCAGGCTTGATCATGTCGTGGATGCAGCCAATGAATGATGGTCAAGAAGTGCCAGCCCGCGCTTCCCAAAAAGACTAACCACAGAGACACAGAGGACACAGAGAAAGGCAGGGAAGGGAGAGATCGCAGCGCTGCGACACTTCGCCCCACTTCTCACGGCAGTCTCTCGTTTTCCACGCGATTTCCGCCTCTTTGCCTTTCCTCTGTGTTCTCTGTGCCTCTGTGGCTAACGCATTTGAATCACACCATCGCGGGATAGCGCGACGCGAGCAGCCTGCGGCGTTCGTCGGCGTTGAGGCTGCGGGTGGCCTGGCGGTCGCGGGCCGTGAGCAGGTCGACGACGCACGGCGTCGCCAGCGTCTGCCCCTGCGCGTCGGCCAGCACTTGCACGATGGGGCGCGTCGGCTGCGTCTTCACTTCCGGGTGCGTGCCGATGACGACGGCGTGGCTGCCGTCGCTCAGCTCCACCGCCGAGCCGACCGGGAAGAACGACAGCGCCAGCAGTTTCTCGGCGTGCGTCCGATCCAACAGGTCGCGCTCGGCCAGCATCAGCGTTTCGGTCAGCGCGGTGCGCGTGTCGAACGCGGGGCGATGCGGGCGATGCGAGCACAGCGCCGCGTAGGTGTCGCAGACGGCCAGCAGGTGCACGAACGACGCGAGCTGCATCCCCTTGCGGCCCAGCGGGTAGCCAGTCCCGTCGCAGCGCTCGTGGTGCTCGGCGACCGCCTCGACCGCCCAGCCGCCGCCGGGCCAAAGCTGCTTCGCCATCTCGCCGCCGACCGTCGTGTGCTTCTCGACGATGCGGCGCTGTTCGAGCGTGAGCGGTCCCGCCTGGCTGAGAATCTCGCTCGGCACCCGCGCCATGCCGACATCGTGGACCAGGGCCGACATGATCGCTGTCTGCGTGTGCGGCTGCCATTCGGCGTCGTCGAGGATGAGCCGGGCCAGCACCTGCGCGGTCGTCAGTCCGTGCGCCGCCGCGAAGCGGGCCGGGTCGCGCGGGTCGGCGTGCAGGAACCGCAGCGGCAGCCCGGCTTGCGCGTCGGCGGCGACCGCGTCGGCAAGGTTCTGCAGCGCGTTCATCTCGATCGGCTGGCCCGTCGCCATGCGGCGCATCACGTCGGCCAGCGCGTCGATGCGCTGCGTCTCGCGGCGGCGATAGGCCAGCGCCGCGTGCAGCACGCCGATCTTCGTTTCGGCTTGACGAAGCACCGCTTCCAGGCCTTCGCACTGGCGAAGCTGAACGCTCGCGGAATCGGGGAAGCTCTGAACCGCGCGCAGGACCACGTCGAGCAGCGCGACGCATTCCGCGTGCAGCGATGGCAGCGTTTCACCCGCGTCGCCTAGCAGCAGCGGATCGTCCGCCAGGCCGCGCAGCGTCTGCAGCGAATCGCGGCTCTGCTGCAGCAGCCTCGCACCGCGTGCGGTGAGCCGCGTCGGCAGCGGCCCCGCCTTCTCGGCGGGCGGCGTCAGCGTTCGTTCCAGCAGAAGATTGTTGCGCGCGCTCTGCTGCACCTTCTCGTCGAGCGTCGCCGTCGCCGCCACGGGCTGGCTGATCCGCGTCCGCAGGGCGGCGATCTTTCGCAGCAGTTCCTTCGTGTCGCTCATGGCGTTCGACTCGTTGGCCGAGGAAAGTCGCGGTCGTTGGAAGCCGGCTCCCCGAACCGATTCCCACGCATCCTCTTTCATCGGCGATCCGCCCGGTTTTCTTGACCCGAAGAATCGCTGCGACCCGATTTCGCCGCACAATCCGAACTTCCATGCGGCGTGCAGGCGGCGCGGGCATTGGAACCTCGGCGGCGATCCGGGTAAGATGGCTCTTCCGCTGCTGCGCCTTGGCGAACGGCCTGCGTAAGCGGGCTGGTCAAATTTGCAGTTGTTGAAAGTTCAACCGGCCAGCTGACGCCGGCCGTTCGCCGGGCCGCAGCGTCGCTTTTCAGGCGAACGGCCTGCGTAAGCGGGCTGGTCAAATTTGCAGTTGTTGAAGGTTCAACCGG
>JAYSSW010000298.1:0-4461 GCA_043720335.1 Planctomycetia bacterium | reverse complement strand
ATGACCGCGCGCTGGATCGACCGCTACATCAACACCCAGGAGAGGCTCGCCGACTGCGGCATCTTCCGCCCCGCCGGCGAGGCCAACCTGGCGCTGGCCGCCGACAGCCTGCGCCGCGCCCTGCGGGCCACCCCGAAGCTGCCGACCAACCAGGCCCCGGACATCGTCGCCGGGCTGCAGTTCAAGCTCGGCCTGGCGCTGAGCCTGCCTTCCCCCGTGCAGGACCTCGTCCTGGCGCGCGGCTTCCTGCGCGAGGCGGCCGACTGCAAGGGGGTCGTCGGCGGCGTTCGGCTGGAGTACCAGAAGAAGCTGTTCCCGAAGATCCTCTGCGTCTACGACGCCAAGGCCAAGTCCCCCGCCGCGCCGGACGAGCACGCGAAAGCGGTGCGCGAGCTGCGCGAGAGCGTCCGCGAACTCGACCAGAAGTTCGCCAGCTCGCGCAACCGAGACAACCTGGAGATGCTGCTGTTCGCGACCCGGATCCTGCTGGAGGAGGAGAACGTCGAGGCCAACCGCTTCGACGCCTGGAACGACGCCGAGACGATGGCCGGGCTGTGCCGGCGCATCGTCTCGGAGGGCGGGGAGTCCGTCCTGCACTACCTCCGCCCCTACTACGACGCCGCCTTCGCCACGAAGACGAGGCTCAATCCGCGCCATGTCCGCGACCTGATGGACCTCCAGTGGGAGGCGACGCGCGGCACGTCACGCGCCACGCACCGCAGCCATCCCGTCGTGGCCCTGCAATTCGCCGGCGACCGCGCCTGGGCGATCCTCGAACTCCCCGACGGCCGGGGCCTGGCGGCGCCTCTGGACCATTCGCTCGCCGAGGTGCTGGAGGCGGTGCGCACCGGCAAGGGGCTGCCCCTGCCCGGCGCGCTCGTCCGCGAGCTGCGCAAGCCGGGCGCCGCTGCGGGCCACGCCAGCGCCGAGCGCGTCGAGCTGCGCTGGCGCGACCCGGTGCGCGGGATCGGCTCGCAGCCGGAGCTGCTCGCCGCCCTCGTCGCCGACCTGTCGCTGCCGCGCGCCCTGCGCCTGCCCGCCTCCGCGCGGTTCATGCCGGTCGCCTCCCTGGGCGGCTGCCCGCTGGCGCTGCCGCCCGGCTTCGAGATCGTCGAACCCGACTGACCGAACCTCGCCACGAAGCCCGCGTCCCGCTTCGTGGCTCCCCTATGGGACGCGCACAGGGAGCCTCGCATGTCGTTCAGGAAATTGTCTCTGGCTTTCGCCGTCGGCGCGGGCGTGCTCGCGCTCGGCTTCTTCTCCCAGGCGGGGGAAGGCAAGAAGGAGGGCGCCAAGGAAGGCAAGAAGGAGGAACGCGTCAAGATCTCGGCGAAGACCCAAGCGGTCGCCGACATCGCCGCCGCCTACCGTCTCGTCGAACTGGGGCGGCAGGCGAAATCGCCGGAGATGCTCCTCAGCGCCGCCCGCATCATCTACGACGCCAACACGGAAGCTGCCGCGCTGCCCAAGGGATCGAAGGTTGGCAAGGCGCTCGAAGCGAACGACAACAAGTTCGCCGAGGAACTGGTGAACGAAGCGCAGAAGTTCGCCAAAGAAAGCACGAATGCCGCCGCTTACGAAGGATTGATCGCTGACGCTCAGAAGCACTTGAAGCGCGAGCGCGGGCCCCTCCACGGGCCGCGCGTCTGGTCCGGCTACTTCAAGGGCGACGGCGTCGACTGGCAAGACTTCTACCAGGTCCGCTGCCGCGGCGGCGAGTGGACCTTCGTCAACCTGTCAAGCAATGGGCCAGCCGGGCTGGATGTCGACATCATCGTCACCGACGGCGAGACCGGGCAGCTTGTGGAGCAGGACCTCTCCGTCGGGCCCAACGGCTTCGTCCGCTTCTTCGTCCCCTACAACAAGGACTACGTGATCGAGGTCCGCAACCACACCCGCAACACGGTCTGCTACCGCTACCACCTGCGAGCCAGCTGATCGTCCCCGAATCCGTTCGCGAAGGCCACGGGAAGGATCCCGTGGCTCGCGGCATGCGCGAACCCGCTCCTCGGCTCACGCGGCGCGGGCGACGATGGTGATGCCGTACAGGTTGGCGAGCTCGATGGTCTTGTCGTGGTCGATGAGGATGGTCTTGCCCGCCTCGATGGCGAGGACGCGGGCGCCGGCCTTGCGCATCGACTCGATGGTGGCGCAGCCGACCGTGGGCACGTCGAAGCGCATGTCCTGCTGCGGCTTGGCGACCTTGACGACGACGATGCCGCCGCGCGGGCACAGCTCGCCGGCGCGGAGGATCGCCCTGTCGGTCCCCTCGATCGCTTCCACGGCGAGGACCGCCTTCTCGCGCACGGCGACGCTCTGGCCCACGTCGAGCCGGCCCATCTCCTTGGCCAGCATCCAGCCGAAGGCGAGGTCTTCCTGTTCCTTGGGGGAAAGCCCCTTGCGGGTGAGAACGCCTGCTTCCACGAGCAACTCCGGGCAGAAGTCGAGGGCCGATGCGAAAGTGATGCCGTCCTTCTCGAACTCGGCGATCATGCTGAGCAGGATCGTGTCGTCCTTGTTGTCGCGCCGCGAGCGCTGGAACCAGAACTTCACGGTGCGCCAGTCGGGCAGCAGCGTCAGCCAGCGCCACGGGACGTACATGCTGGTCTTCTGCACCTTGCCCGCCATCACGACCTGCTTCACCCCCTCGCGGCGGAAGCAGCGGATCATGCGCCCCAGTCGGGCCAGGCCGGTCCAGTAGAACCGGTCGACGAGCGGGATCAGCTCGGCCGACGCCTCGTTCCTGAGACCGACGCAGACGACCGGAATGCCGAGCTGCTTCGCCTTCTCGGCGAAGACGATCGGAAACCGCCCGCTGCCAGCGAGAAGGCCGATGGGGGCTTTATTGGTGCTGTGGGTGCTGGTTGCCATGCCGCGATCCGTTCGAGGTTTTTTTTCCGGCCCTACTAACCCTGAGCGCATGCGACCATCGGCGGTTTTTGCACCGAAGGTGCTGCATCGCGCAGCCCAGGGTCGCGCAAGCGCACCCTGGGTTTTCGAGAATCGTCAGCCTTCTGCCCCAACGGGGCTGCATCCCGCACCACGCCTGATGCAACGCCGTTGGCGTAGGAATCCGTATTGGCGTCGTCTTTCCCAGGGTGCGCTGCGCGACCCTGGGCTGTGCGATGCAGCACCTTCGGTGCAAAAACAAGGTGGTTCAATTTTCAGAAACGGCACCGCATCAACCGTGCCCACTCGAATCGTCACGCGGCTTCTTCATCGACCAAACCCAGCTGCTGCTTGATGCGGCGCAGATCCTTGCGCATCTCCGGCAGCTTCTCCAGGCTCATCAGGATGCGCTTCTGGTCGCGCTCCGGCGTGGCGGGGGCGCCCAGGGTGCGCTGGCCGGCGGGCACGTCCTTGGTGACGCCCGACTTGGCGCCGACGACCGCGCCGTCGCCGATGTGCACGTGGTCGGCGATGCCGACCTGGCCGGCGAGGACGACATGCTGCCCGGTGCTGCACGAGCCGGCGATGCCGACCTGGCTGACCAGCAGGTTGTGCTTGCCGATCTGACAGTTGTGGGCGATCTGCACGAAGTTGTCGATCTTGGTCCCTTCGCCGACGCGGGTGGCCTGGAAGGTGCCACGGTCGATGGCGGAGCAGGCGCCGATCTCGACGTCGGCGCCGATCTCGACGTTGCCGAGCTGCGGCACCTTGACGTGCTTGCCCTGCTGGAAGCGGTAGCCGAACCCGTCGGCGCCTATGACCGAATTGGCGTGCACGACGACGCGGTCGCCCAGGACGCAGTCGTCGTAGACGACGGCGTTGGGATAGATCACCACGTCGTCGCCGATCTTGCAGTTGCGACCGACGACCACGCCGGGATGGATGCGGCAGCGCTTGCCGACGACAGTCCCCGCGCCGACGCACGCCAGCGGCATGATGGTCGGTTCGTCGCCAATCACGGCGCTGGGATGCACGCAGGAGCGCGGGTCGATGCCGTCGGGCTTCTGCTCAGGCTTGTTCTGCAGGAAGCGGACGATCTCGGCGAAGGCCATCAGCGGGTCCGCGACCTGGATGAGCGGCTTGCCGTTGACCGGCACGCTGAACGGCGCCACGGCGGCGCTGGCCGTCGAGTGGTGGAGCTGCTGGGCGTGCTTGTCGCTGTCGACGAAGGTGATGTCGCCCGACTGGGCTTCGGAAAGGGCGCGGGCCGCGTGGATGAGCTGGTCGGCGTCGCCTGCGACGCTGCCCCGGACCAGCTCGGCCAATTGCCGGACGGTAACGCTCACGGCCCGTTCCTTTCTTCCATGAAAGCGGGATCGAATCATCCTGAGGGACGACGGATGATAGAAAGATCGCGCAGACAACACAAGCGGAGTTTTCCGAAGGCTCGCCGTTGCGGCGCAGGGTCCCCGTTCAGCGCCCGCAAGAACGGGGCGTGCAAGGCATCCCTGGGCTCAATCCTGTCCTGGCGGAAACGACTCTCGCGCCGCCTGGACATGCGGGCGCTAGAGC
>JAYSSW010000297.1:0-2038 GCA_043720335.1 Planctomycetia bacterium | reverse complement strand
GCCCAACGACCCCGGCTTCTACAACGACCTCGGCTACATCTGGGCCGACAACGACATGAAGCTCGACGAGGCCGAGAAACTGGTCCGCAAGGCACTCGAACTCGACCGCAAGAAGCGGACCGCCAACCCCGAGTTCGACCCGAAGACCGACCACGAGAACGGCGCCTACCTCGACAGCCTGGGCTGGGTGCAGTTCAAGCAGAAGAAGCTGGAGGACGCCAAGAAGAGCCTCCTCGACGCGGTCAAGGACAAGAACGCCCAGCACATCGAGATCTACGACCACCTGGGCGACGTGCTGATGGCGCTGGGCGAGCGCCAGCCCGCCATCGACGCCTGGCGGAAGGGGCTGGAGTTCGTCGGCGAAGGCCGCCGCGAAGCCGACCGCAAAGCCGCCGTCGAGAAGAAGCTGGAGAAGCACGACACGAAGTAGCGGCGACGCTTGAGCGAAGAACCGGAGGCGACCCCTCCGGTTCTTTCTGCGCGCAGGCGAAAGAGCAAAACATCGTAAAGTTCGCTTGCGTTGTGGCCTGACCGGGAGGTTGCCAGCCCATGCCGCCGATGAAGAAGCTGCGTGTTCGCCATCTCATCCTTTGGGCCGTCGCCCTTCTGGTCGCGTACTACCTGCACGCCTTGTACCAGTCGCAAGCGCGCATCGAGTTCGCGTTCGACGTCCATTCCGGCCCGATCCTCCACATCGCCGTCTCCCATTCCGGCAAATACCTGGCGAGCTGCGGCGCCGACCGGCGGGTCGCGGTGCACGACCTTGCGACCCAAGCGGCCATCCAACTCTGGACACTCGACGCCATGTGCAGCCGAGTCGCGCTCAGCGACGACGACGAAAAGATCGCCCTGGCATGTGACCAGCGCGTCGAGGTCAGGAGCATCGCGACCGGCGTTTGCCTTGACAAGCTGAAGTTCGGCGAGAGGATCGGCGATCTAGCGTTCCTTCCCGGCGGCGATCTGCTGGTTGCCGAGAACGCCAACTTGATCGTCTACGACAAAAACACCTGGCTCCCCTGGGAAACGAAGCCGACCGAGCTGCATTCGGTTCTTCAAGTCGCGGTCGAGAAGACGTCGGGCAAAGTGCTGGCCAGCGACGGCCGCTCCATTGTCCTGTGGGACCGCAGCGCGCAAAGGCTGCTCGATGTCGCGCAAGGGCCTGGATCGGATTTGCGCTTCGCGGCTTTCTCCGCTGACGGCAAGAAACGGGTCGGCGTTTCCGACGCGGTCCACGTCGTTGATTTGCAGAAGCTTGGCGCGGTGGAAAGCATGATTCCGATCACGCGCCCAGGATTCGGGTATGCAGCCGGCGCGGCGAAAGCCAACCGGATCGCCATCCTGAACGACAGTCCGCCCAACCCCTTTTCCTCCATGCTGTGCGGCTCGCTGGTCGAGATCGTGGACCTCGACCAGTCAAAGATTATCGACCGCATCTCGATCATGCACCACGGCAGCCGCGCCGTCGCACTGGATCCCGAGGGCAAAACCCTGTTCCTCGGAACGATGTTCGGCGGTGTCAAGGCGATCCCCATCCGCGTCAAGTAAGCGCCTCGCTCACGCTTCGAACGAGGTTCGGGAGACCATGCCACAACACGGCTTCCCTACTCCTTCCGCCGCTTGCGGCGCGGCGTCTCGCGCTTCGCGCGGAACGCGGCGAGGCGTTCGTCGGCCCAGGCCTGCTCCTCGGCGGGCAGCGGCGGGTCGCACGGCTCGTCGTAGCGCAGCCGCTGGCCGAAGCGGCCTTTGTGGTGGATCAACTCCAGCGCTGCCTGCAGGTCCAGCACCACGTCCGCGTCCGGCTCCACCAGTGGCACCTGCACGCGCGGCAGACGCTCGCGCAGGCCGCGCGGATAAAGTTCGTAACGGTGGCGGTGCGGCCAACGGCTCACGCACACCAAATAGTCGCTGCGCTCCATCTCCTCCAGCCGCCATTCCGGCACGCTCAGAGCCTGTGAATTTATCGCGGTTTCCGCCTGGCGGCGGGCACGCGGGCTCCGACGGCGGCGCCGCCGCGGCTTTTTCCGGTCCTCGATGCTGC
>JAYSSW010000296.1:0-2040 GCA_043720335.1 Planctomycetia bacterium | reverse complement strand
GCGGAAACCACGCGACGATGCAATTCATCGTCATCGCGTGTCGCCCGCGCTCCGCTGCGCGTCGCGGCTAAACGTCGCGATCTTCGCGGCGCTGGATGTCCTATCTCCGCAACAAATGACCAACGGAGAACCCGCGATGCTGATCGCAAAATGGATCCTGCTCGCCGTAGTTGTCGCCGGCGCGGCGTTCGGCCTGCACCATGTTTGTCTGTGGCTGGAGCAGCGCGGCCTGCTCTACTACAAGCACAAGCAGCCAAGCAGCAGCCCGATGGGATGCCTGGTCGGCCTGCAGAAAGCCATCACCCCGTCGATCGAGCATGTGATCCACGCGAAGCACGAAAAACGCCGCAGCTCAGAGACGGCCGCGCCGGGCGAACCAAACGAATACACCCCCGGAACGACCGTCGTTTCGGGGGCGTGATCTCATCACCGCGTCGTCGGCAACTTCTTGCGGATGTCGTACGCGAAGAGGAGTTCGCTGTCGCGCAGGTACAGCACGCCGTCGGCGATCACGGGGTGCGCCCAGACCTTGCTGTCTTTGCTCGTCTTGCGGTCGGCGGGGAACTTCGACGCGTCGGGCAGCTTGAAGCTGCTGACGAGGTCGAACGCCTCCGGCGACGCCTTGGCCAGGCCGACTTCGCCCGCGTCGGTGAGCAGGTAGAGCAGCCCCTCGGCCGACGTGACCGAGCCGCTCTGCGTCTGGAAGTCGTTGCGTTCGAGCCACTTGTCCTTGCCGGTGGCGAGGTCCTGGCAGAACCAGGCGCCCGGCTCGGTGTGGCCGTAGATGAAGCCGCCGATGCGGACGACGCCGCCGTGGGTGTTCTTGATCTTCTTCTGGGCCGCCTTGGGGAACAGGTCCTTGGCTTCCTGGCTTTTGTCGATGGCGAAGAGGTGGCTGCCGCCGCCGTAGCCGGTGGTGATGTAGACCTTGTTGCCGTCGAGGACCGGCGAGGGGGCGATGGCGTAGCTGCTCTGCTTGAAGGTGGACTGGGACCAGAGGCGTTTGCCGGTCTTCACGTCGACGCCGGACAGCGTGCCCCCCTTGTTGCCCGTGACGGAGCTGTTCTGGATGAACTGCCTGACGCCGTGCAGCTCGGCGATGATGCCGGTCGAGTACGGGGCGCTGTCGGTGAGTTCGGTGGTGCGCCACTTGACAGCGCCGGTCGCCTTATCGAGCGCGACGAACGTCCCCTTGTCGCCGCCGGGGGTGACGATCACGAGGCCGCCGTCGACCGTTGGGGACTCGCTGTAGCCCCACTCGGTCATCATGACGCCATCGAAGTCCTTGAGCAGATTCTTGCGCCAGACTTCCTTGCCATTCTGGGTGATGTCGATGCAGACAAGGTCGCCCTGGCCACCGAGCGCGTAGAGGAGCTTGCCGTCGATGGTGGGGGTGCTGCGCGGCCCGTCGCCCCAGACGTTGCCGGCGAACTCGAAGAGGGGGCCGATCTTGGCGGACCAGAGGCGGTCGCCGGTCTTGGCGTCGTAGGCGAGGACGACTTCGTCGGCGAATTTCTCATCGGTCCCCAGCGTGTAGAGCTTGCCCGCGACGACGGCGAAGCTGGAGAAGCCCAGGCCGGCGTCGGACTTTTTCCACAGCAGCGTCGGCCCCGCCTTCGGCCAGGCTGGGAGCAGCCCCTTCTCCGCCGACACGCCGGTGCGGTCCGGCCCGCGGAACTGCGGCCAGTCGTCGGCGTGCAGCAGAGAAAACGTGCTCAGCAGCATGACAAACAGCAGGGCGACGAGGCGGCGCATGGGATCCCTTTCAGGTGGGTGGGGTCGGCGCTGGGCGGGCCGGGCGGGAAGCGTTCCTCCCACGAAGTATACGGCGGCGGAAAAGCCCCGCCAAGCGATACGGGCGGCCCTCGCTTCATCGCGGCTTCCAAACCAGCGCGAAGCCACCTGCCATGCTATAGCCCGAAGCGCAAGCGAGGCCGCACCGCGCGGCGACAACGAATCACGTACTGTCCCGTTCGCCGATGCGCAGCGAGCTGGCGGCTCTCGCTGCGCGAGTCGCCGTTGACTTGGCATCACGCCGTC
>JAYSSW010000295.1:0-2042 GCA_043720335.1 Planctomycetia bacterium | reverse complement strand
TGCCGCTGCGCAGCGAGGAATGGCACGGCCGCCTCGCTGTCGCATCGGCGAGCACCCACGCACGGGTTGCTGAATTTTGCGTCAACGCGCGTGTTTCCTCGCTGGCGCTTCGGGCTCAGATTGGCATGGCTTGCCTATAACGACACAGACCAGCTTCCGCCAACTTCCACGCGAGGATTCCCATGCGGACCGTTTGGACCTTTCACTCGGCAGGGCAGATCGTTTTCGGGCGCGACGCGGTCCAGCAGATCGGCGACATCGCGTCACGGCTGAACGGCAAACGGGCCTTGATCGTCACCGACCCGATCCTCGAGAAAGCCGGCCTCGTTGAAAAGGTTCGCGACCCGCTCGTGAAAGCTGGCCTGCACGTGGCTGTCTTCAACGGCGGCGAACCGGAGCCTTCGATGAAGGCGGCGATCGCCTGCGTCGACATGGCGCGCGGCGTGCAGCCCGACGTGATGGTCGGCCTCGGCGGCGGCAGCAACATGGACCTCGCCAAACTCAGCGCCACCCTCCTCAAGCATGGCGGCGGCCCGCTCGACTATGTCGGCGACGACAAGATCCCCGGACCCATCTTCCCGCTCCTCTGCGTCCCCACCACCGCCGGCACCGGCTCCGAGGTCTCCGCGGCGGCTGTCGTCACCGACACCGACCGCCAGATGAAGGTCGGCATCCTGTCGAACTACCTGCGCCCCACGGCGGCGATCATCGACCCGATGCTGATGGTCTCGTGCCCCGCGAAGGTGACGGCTGACAGCGGCATCGACGCGCTCAGCCACGCCATCGAAGCCTACACCGCCGTCGACAACGCGACGTTCCCGCTGCCCGCCGGCGAGCGCACCGTCTACCAGGGCAAGCACCCGATGGGGGACCTGTGCGCCGAGAAGGCGATCTTCCTCGTCGGCCGATTCCTGCGCCGCGCGGTGAAGGACCCGAACGACCTCGAAGCCCGCGAAGGCATGGCCCAGGCCGCGATGCTCGGCGGCCTGGCGTTCTCCAACGTCGGCGTCGCGGTGGTTCACGCGCTGGAGTACCCGATCGGCGGAGCGGTCCACTGCTCGCACGGCGCGGGCAACGGCCTGCTGCTGCCGTACGTGATGCGCTTCAACAAGCCGGCGCGCGTCAAGGAGTTCGCCGCCATCGCCCGGCTGCTCGGCGAGGACGTGTCGAAGCTCAGCGACGAGGATGCCGCCGACCGCGCGATCCTCGCCGTCGAGAAGCTGCGCAACGACATCGGCATCCCGCAGCGCCTCCGCGACCTCGGCGTGCGCCCCGACCAGCTCCGCCCGTTCGCGGAGAAGGCGTTCGCGGTCAAGCGCATCCTGCGGGTGAACCCGCGCAGCGTGACAGTGGAGGATCTCGAAGGCATCCTGAAGGACGCGTTTTGATCCACGAAGGAAACGGGGGGGAATTTTGATCCACGAAGGGCACGAAGAATCACGAAGGAAAGACAAGAAAGGCAGCAAAGACAAGGGGGACAATGATGCCTGACGTTGATCTGCTCTACAAGGAAGAGGCTTTCGCGATTGTCGGGGCGGCCATCGAGGTGCATCGGACTTTGGGGCCGGGTTTTCTGGAGGCGGTATACCAGGAAGCGTTCCAGTGGGAACTTGCCGAACGAGGCATTCCGTTCGAGCCGCAGAAGGAGCTGCGGATCTGGTACAAGGATCGGCTGCTCGACAAGACGTACCTCGTCGATGTGCTCTGCCACGGCAAGATCGTCGTCGAGCTGAAAGCCCTGGATCGTCTTTCCGGCATCGAGGAATCGCAGGTGTTAAACTACCTCAAAGCCTCACGCATGCGACTCGGCCTGCTTCTGAACTTCGGCAGCACTGGCAAACTCGAATGGAAACGCTTGGTGCTGTGAACTGTCTTTCCCTTGCTTCGTGACTCAACAGCCTCGGAAAATGAATTCAAAACGCCTCACTCCCCGTCTTTGCCTTTCTTAGAGGCTATCCGAAAAGTGGCCTTGTTGCAATGCGATGACCTGGCGCATGATAGGTCGAACCGCAACAAGGGAGTGTGCAAAATGCCAGATGTCG
>JAYSSW010000294.1:0-4470 GCA_043720335.1 Planctomycetia bacterium | reverse complement strand
AGACCGACCCGAAAGACCACTGGGCGTTCAAGCCGCCCGTCCGCCCCACTGTGCCGAGTGTGAAAAATGCGGGGTGGGGCCGAAACCCGATCGATGCGTTCGTCGCCGCCGAACACGACCGGCGCGGCCTCGTCCCGCAGGGGGCGGCGGGGAAACGCATCCTGCTGCGTCGTGTCACCCTCGATTTGATCGGCCTGCCCCCGTCGCGCGAGGAGGTGGAGGCGTTCCTCGCGGACACTTCGCCGAGAGCTTACGAAAAGGTGGTCGATCGCCTGCTGAACTCCCCCCAACACGGCGAACGCTGGGGCAGGCACTGGATGGACGTGTGGCGCTACTCCGACTGGTGGGGCCTCGGCGCGGAACCCCGCAACAGCCAGAAGCACATCTGGCACTGGCGCGACTGGATCGTCGATTCGCTCCACCGCGACAAGGGCTACGACCGTATGCTCCGCGAGATGCTCGCCGCCGACGAGCTGCATCCCGCCGACCCCGACGCCCTGCGCGGCACCGGCTTCCTCGCCCGCCACTATTTCAAGTTCAACCGCACCACCTGGCTTGACGAAACCATCGAGCACACCGGCAAGGCGTTCCTCGGCCTCACTGTCAACTGCGCCAAGTGCCACGACCACAAGTACGACCCGATCAGCCAGCCCGACTACTACCGCTTCCGCGCCTTCTTCGAGCCGTACCAGATCCGCCTCGACCTAGCGCCCGGCGAAACCGACTTCGAGAAGGACGGCGTCCCGCGTGTCTTCGACTGCAACTTCGACACGCCAACGTATCTCCATGTTCGAGGCAGCGAGGCGAACCCCGACAAGGCGCGCGTGATCTCGCCGGGGCTGCCAAAACTGTTCGGCGCCAAGCTCGACATCGCTGCGGTGAAGCTGCCGTTGGAGTCGCATCAGCCGCACCTGCGCGAGTCGGTCATCGCGACGTACCGCCAGCAGGCCGAGCAGAAGGTCGAAGCCGCACGCAAATCGCTGGACGCCGCACGCAAGGCGCTGGCAGCCGCGCCGCCGGAGCCGAAGAAGCCGCTTGACGAGGCAGGCAAGGTTTTGCTGCAAGACGACTTCGCCTCGCTCAACCCGGCGAACTGGACCACGGGCGGCGGCCGCTGGACCGCGGCGAACGCGAAGCTGCTGCAAGAACAGGTCGGCAACGTACGTGGCGAGTTGAAACTGAAGCGCGAAGTCCCCGACGACTTCGAGGCGAAGTTCACCTTCGCCATCCTGGGCGGCGAGCAGTGGCGCTCGGTCGGCATCGTCTTCGACGCGGCCGGCGCGAATGAAACGCTCGTCTACCTCACCGCCCACGCCCCCGATTCGCGCGTGCAGGTGTCGTATAAGCTCAACGGCACCGACGCCTATCCCGCCGATGCCGCCCACCGCCTCGCGGTGCCGCTCAACCAGCCGCACGAAATCACGCTGCGCGTGCGCGGCGGCCTGCTCAACGTCGCGATCGGCGGCAAGCACGTCCTCGCGTACCGCCTGCCGATCGCTCGGCAGAAGGGGTCGCTGTCGCTCATCACGTTCGACGCCAAGGCTCGCTTCGAGCGATTCACGCTGTTAACGCTCCCCGCTTCGACGGCGATGATCGACACGGCCGGCGGCAAGGCGGCGCCGACCGCCACGGCCGCCGACGTGCGGATCGCGGAGAAGGCGCTCGCCGTCGCGGAGGCGATGCGCGACGCCGTCGAAGCGCGGATCGCCGCCGACCGCGCGGTGGCACTGCAGCCCACCGACGCCGCGACGAAATCACTGAAGCAGAAAGCAGCGCGTGCGGAAAAGTTCGTCACGGTGGCCGAGGCGGAATGGACGCTCGAGAAGGTGAAGGCGGGCAAGGCGGAACGCAAAGGCCCGCAGTCAGTGAAGGACGCCGAGGCGGAGATCGCGAAAGTGCGAAAAGCTGCCGAGGCGCCGGGCGAGGCGTACACGCCGCTGCGCGGGGCGCTGAAGACGCTCGAATCGAACCTGGAAACCGAGGCGTCGCGGCTAAAGCCGTTCCCCGTGACCAGCACCGGCCGCCGCACCGCGCTGGCGCAGTGGGTCGCCGCCCGCGACAACCCGTTGACCGCCCGCGTCGCGGTCAACCACGTTTGGCTGCGGCATTTCGGCCAGCCCCTCGTAGCGTCGGTGTTCGACTTCGGCCGCAAGGGGACCGCCCCCACGCACCCCGCGCTGCTCGACTGGCTCGCCGTCGAGTTCATGGAGAACAACTGGAGCTTCAAGCACCTGCATCGGCTGCTCGTCACGTCGAACGCCTACCGCATGTCGTCGTCGACGCTGGGCGGCGACGTGTCACTGGCGAAGGACGCGGAGAACCGCTTCTACTGGCGGATGAACCCGGGCCGCATGGAGTCGCAGGCGGTGCGCGACAGCCTGCTGCACCTGGCGGGCGAGCTGGACCTGGCGCGCGGCGGGCCGTCCATTGAAGCTCCGCAGCAGGAGGCGTCGAAGCGGCGCAGCCTGTACTTCTTCCACTCGGCCATCGAGCGGAACCGTTTCCTGGCGTTGTTCGACGAGGCCGACCCGCTCGACTGCTACCGCCGCCGCGAGAGCATCGTGCCGCAGCAGGCGCTGGCGTTGTCGAACAGCAGCCTGGCGATGGGTTTGGCCGCGAAGATCGCCGACAACCTCGACAAGCAGCTTGGTGGTGTCGGCGACGCCGACTTCGCGAAGCAGGCGTTCCTGCTGGTGCTGGCGACGCCGCCGGAGCCTGCCGAACTGTCGGCGTGCACGGCGGCGATGTCGCGCTGGCGAACGCTGAGCGAGAAGCGCCCGGCAGCGGAAGCGACTCGCCGCGCCCGTGTGCAACTGGTGCAGGCGCTGCTGAACCACAACGATTTCGTCACCGTGCGCTGAGCCGCGACGAGCGCGGAAGTTTAGCCGCGACGCGCAGCGGAGCGCGGGCGCCGCGCGACAACGAAAAATGCGGGACCGGCGACTCGCGCAGCGAGAGCCGGCCGCAGCGGGACGTTCCTCGCTGCGCGTCGGCAGCCCCAACACGTCACGCCCGCCTTGCACCGTCGCGCGGCGCCCGCGCTCCGCTGCGCGTCGCGGCTAAACGGTCGCAGCCACCTTACCCCGGCAGGTCGGCGGTGCGCCACAGGGCCAGCGTCTTGTCGGGGAAGCGGCCGTTGCGCTCGGTGCAGCCTTCCAGCATCGCGGCTGCCGGCGTCGGCAGCGCGAACGGGGCGGCTTGCAGGTTCAGCGGGCGCCACTCGCCGGTGCGGATGTCCTTGTCGTTGGCCCGCGTCGGATACGTCGTCGTCAGCAGATGCGTCGATCCGCTCCGCTTGATCTGTCGCAGCGCCTGCCGCACGTCGTCGTTCGACAGGTGGACCAGGCAGTCGCGGCACAGGACCAGATCGACGCAGGGCAGCGGGCCGGCCAAGAGGTCCATCGCCGTGAACGCGATCGAGCGGCCCGGCTCGTCGCGGCCGTGCCTCGCCTGGTTCGCCGCCACCAGCGCGGCGACGATGTCGGCGCCGAGGTAGCTGGCCACGCCGAGGTCGACGCGGCTGAGCCAGTGGAAGTCGCCGCACGGGATGTCGAGCAGGCGCTGCACGCCGAGCTCGCGCAGCAGCACGGGCAGCTTCGCGCGCAGGAGCCTGGTTTGTTCGAGGTTCGAGCCGACGCCGGAGGCCGACTCGGCGTCGCCCCAGACGTTGTTGGCGTAGATGTGGGTGAAGACCTGCTCGGCGGACGGCTTGCCGGCGGCGGAAAGCTGGTCGAGCCAGGGCTTCTTGGAGCCGACCATGCGGTGGCTCAGCCAGCGCTTCACCTTGCGGACCATTTTCAACATCGCCGACCCCTCCGTGAGTTGGGGCCGAATCTACCGCGACGGCGGGAAAAAGGCGAGGCCTCTTCGGGAGAGACGGGGAGACGGGGAGACGGGGAGACGGGGAGGAGAATGATTGCAGCTATCAAGCCCGCTGCCGCTAGGCGGCGGGGTCAACGATCACTTCGACCCGCGCCGCCTAACGGCAGCGGGCTTGAGAACGTGCATTGATCAGCCGCTACTTCTTCTGGATGCGCACCGTGAACACCGGCGAGGCGTTCTGCAGGTTGTTGAGCGCCGACGCGGTGCCGAGCACGTCGACGTCGGTCTTGTCGCCGGGGGCGGCGGTCGGGGCGGCGACGATGTCGACCTCGGTCGTCGTCTGGTCGGCGGCGAACATCGCCTTGCCTGCCGTCACGTTCGCGGGGAGCTTGCGGATCTCCACGGCGATCGGGCCTTTGTAGCCCCCCTTGCGAACTGCCGTCAGTTTTAGCTTGCCCGTCTGGCCCGGCGTCAGCACCAGCGGCGACGGCTCAACTTTCAAATCGAACGGCATGCCGACCGTCAGCGCCAACGGCAGGGCGGCGGCGGTGTACTCCTTGTCCTGGTGCTTCGCCTTCGCGGTGAACAGCACGAAGTAGTCCCCCAGCGGGGCTTTCCCGTTGAGGTCGAGCGGGAACGAAATCTCGT
>JAYSSW010000293.1:0-2043 GCA_043720335.1 Planctomycetia bacterium | reverse complement strand
CGCTGCGCTGCTGCCCCAACTGCCTGCGCACCTGTTCCGCCTGCGGGGCGGAGGTCGCCAGCTCCGAACTCGACGAGGGCGCCGGGCGGTGCGAGGACTGCCGCGCTGCGTCCGACTCGGAGGACGACATCCGCGCAACCCATCCCCTGCATGAAGGAGAAGACGAATGATCGCACGCCACGATGCAACCGCCGCCCGGGCGCTGGTGTTCGCCCCGCTCGCCTGGCTGAAGCTGCAGTACTTCTGCCACGCCGGCGGCACCGAGGTCGGCGGCTTCGGAATCTCCGACGCAGCCGATCTGCTCCGCGTCGTCGACTTCGTGCCGCTGCGCCAGCGGTCCTGCCCCGTGTCGGTCGCCTTCGACGACGACGCGGTTGCCGACTTCGTTGACTTGTGCGTCGATGCGGGGATGCCGCAGGATCGCTTCTTCCGCCTGTGGATCCACACCCATCCCGGTGCGTCGGTGCAGCCGAGCGGCGTCGACGAGCGGACGTTCGCCCGCGTGTTCGGCGCCTCGCCGTGGGGGGTGATGTTCATCCTGGGGCGGACGGGGCGGACGTTCGCACGCTTGTCGTTTTCCGACGGCCCTGGTGCGTCGCTGCTGCTTCCGGTCGCGGTCGACTGGACGGCATGGGCCGAATTGCTCCAGGATCCCGCGTTCTCGCTTTCGGCCCTGGTGTCCCAGTGGCGTTCCGAGTTCGCGGCCACGATCAATCCCGCTTCCGGCGCCGACCTGCTGCCCTTTCCGCCGCCGCTTCTGCCCGATGGTTTCTGGGCAGAACGCTGGCCGCCACACACCCAAGTTACCGACGACGAGGGCTTTCCCATTCCCCTTCCTGCGGAGGACGATTTCGATGAACGATCCCGCCGTTTCGATCCCTGGGCGTGACGCCCGCCAGCAACTGCTGGTCCCCGCCGACCGCCTGTCGCGCTGCCACGCCCACGTCATCGGCGTGGGCGCCATTGGCCGGCAGGTGGCGCTGCAACTCGCCGCCCTGGGCGTGCCGCGCTTGACCCTGCACGACGACGACCTGGTCCAGGCCGAGAACCTGGCGGGGCAGGGCTACTGGCCCGAGAACCTGCGGCGCACGAAGGTCAGCGCAACGGCGACGCTGTGCCGGCGCATCCATCCCGCCATCCAGGCCGAGGCGGTCCCCGACCGCTTCAAGCGTTCGACCGCCCACCAACTCGCGGTGGACTGCGACCTGGCCGTCTTCTGCTGCGTCGACACCATCGCCGCGCGGAAGATGCTCTGGGAATCGCTGCGCGGCCTGGCGAGCTGCTTCTTCGACGGCCGCATGCACGGCGAAGTGATGCGCGTGCTCGCCTCGCCAGTTCCCGCGATCGACGACGACTACGAACGCACGTTGTTCCCCGTGGAGGAGGCCCACGCCGGACCATGCACGGCACGGTCGACGATCTACACCGCGTCGATCGCCGCCGGCCTCATGGTCCACCAGTTCGCCAAGTGGCTGCGCGGCGTCCCTGTCGACCGCGACCTCACGCTCAACCTGCTGGCCGCCGAGCTAAATGCCGGCAGCTCGGCATGAGGTCGCTTTGAGACCGCTGAAGGCAACAGAAAACAACTTCTGCCGCTCGGCAGGAGTTGCTTTTTTTTATCTATTGATCGTGCTCAATGTGGTTTTGTTTGTGGGATGGAATAGAACACGAAGTGAGCTTGGAGAAATTCACCTGTGAATGCCACTCCATGTCTTTGGCCAACACATCCGTACTTCGAGTTCCTCGCTATTCACCCGCGATCGCAGAGCCTCGTCTCTCCCAACGGCAAGGTCCCTATTGTCGGCATTTTCACGATTGTCGAGTCGGCTCCCCAAGACGGACGCTCTTCGTAACAATACGCGCGCGAGTGCGGGACGCAACGTGAAGAGAGATGGGAGGTTAGCGATTCCGAATCCCTCTCGGTGGTCGCGTCGAGAGTAAACCTCCTCGAAATTCTGGCGATGCTTGCAAGCCGCTCCGCCTTGGCGATTCGTGGTTCAACTTGATCTCGCCGATGAGGTAGTGGCGGAAGTCGCAGAGGGT
>JAYSSW010000292.1:0-2044 GCA_043720335.1 Planctomycetia bacterium | reverse complement strand
GCCGCCCGCGCAACCAGTGGCCGCTCGAAGAACTGCTCGAACGCATCGTCGCGGCCCTGGGCAACCCGGTCATGCTCGACCGCCGGCTCAAGGAGCTGACCCCCGAATGCCGGCAGGTTCTCGCCCTCGTCCGTCACAGCGGCAAGCCGTCGTGGTCCATCGGCAGCCTCATCGAGATGCTCGTCGCCCTCGGCAACGCCGACGGCCTGGCGCCATTGGTTACGCTCCTCGAATCGGGCCTGCTGCTGCCGCAGTGGAACGCCGTCGCCAACGCCGGCACGCGAGGCAAGCTCAAGAGCTTCGAGGCCTGGCTCTCGTCCGCCGCCACGCCGCCCGTCGTCACCGCCCCGCCGACCGTGCTGCTGCGCGTCCAGCGCGCCGACTTGAACCTGCCCGCCTGCCCCGGCGCGGTCGAGGTTGAAGGCACCCCGCCGACCTACGACGCCGACGGCCTCGACTGGGTGCTGCGTCTCGCGGTGCTGTGGCAGGAGCTGCAAGGCGCCCCGCTCCGCCGCACCCAGCAGCACGACTTCTTCAAACGCGACTTCGACCGGCTCCGCAGCGGCCTGCTCGGCTCGGCCCCCAGCGACGCCCTCATCCGCCTGCCCGACCCCGGCCCCTTCGCCGCGGCGCTGGCGCTGTCGTCCGGCTTGCTGGTCGAGAAGGACGCCGAGCTGCACGCGCAGCCGTTCGACAAGACGTGGCAGCGCGGCCTGCATCCGATGCTCGCTTCGCTGTGGAACGCGCTGCTCGACCTCGAAAGCTGGACCCCGGCGCAGGGCTGGGCCGTCCAGGCGACGCCCGCCAACCCGCTTCCCGCCGCGTACCTCCTGTCGCTGCTGCTGCTCGGCCAGCTCCCCGACCAGCAGTGGACCACCCCGGCAGCCCTCGAAGACTGGATCGCCCTGCAGCATCCCTACTGGCAAGGCTCGTCGGCCGCCGTCGGCATGGCCCCGTTCCTGCTCGGCGTCGCCTATCCGCTGCAACTGGTTCAGGCGACCAAGAACGTCGCCGGCGAATGGCTCGTACGCCTCTCCGCAACAGGGCGCTGGCTGCTCGGCCTGGGCGACAAGCCCGCCGCCGTCGTCGGCTTCCCGCAGACGCTGCTGGTTCAGCCGAACCTCGAAATCCTCGCCTATCGACAAGGTTTGACGCCGGAGCTGATCGTCAAGCTGACGCGGCTGGCGACCTGGAAGGGGATCGGCCCCGCCTGCACGCTGCTGCTGGAGCCGACCAGCGTCTATCGCGCGCTTGAAGCGGGCGACTCGTTCGACAGCATCATGCAGCTTCTCGAACGGCACGGCATGAAGACGGTGCCGACCGCCGTCGCCGACTCGCTGAAGACGTGGTCGGCCAAGCGCGACCGCATCAGCGTCTATCCGTCGGCCGCCCTCTTCGAGTTCGCCACGCCGGAGGACCTGACCGACGCCCTGGCGCGCGGCCTGCCCGCCGTGCGGCTGACCGACCGCTTGGCCGTGGTCGCTAACGAGGAACGCATCGACTTCAAGCACTTCCGCCTGACCGGCACGCGCGACTACACGCTGCCCCCCGACCGCTGCGTCGAGGTCGAGCCGGACGGCGTGACGCTGAAGATCGACCTGGCGAAGTCGGACCTGCTGCTCGAATCGGAGATGCAGCGGTTCTCCGAGATGCTGCCCCGCATCGGCGCCAGCAACCAGCGTCCCGCCCGCCTGACGCCGGCGAGCATTCTGCGCGCGAAGGGGCAGGGCCTGACGCTGACGGGGCTGTCGGAGTGGTTCGAGCGCCGCACCGGCCTGCCGATGCCCCCCGCTGCACGATTGTTGGTGTCCGGTTCCGAAAGCGCCCCGGCACAGTTGCAGCGGCAGCTGGTGCTGCACGTCGACACCGAAGCGGTCGCCGACGGCCTGCAGCAGTGGCCCGGCACCCGCAGCCTGGTTCAAGCCCGCCTCGGCCCGACCGCCCTTGTCGTCGATGAAGCCGACGTGGCCGCGCTGATGGAGCGCCTGCGCGAACTCGGCATCGCGCTCAAGGAAGCGGAAGCGTAGCGAAGGAACGCCGATGC
>JAYSSW010000291.1:0-9352 GCA_043720335.1 Planctomycetia bacterium | reverse complement strand
AGCAGAAGTTCCTCCGGCCCTGTTCTCCCCTCCTGTTTGGAATGTCTCGGCAGCGGTCGAGCAGGTCCAGGGCCATCCGCCCGCGCTTCTGGCAGTGGACCTCCTCGGGGACGTGGCACTCCGCGCGGCGGTCGGCGTCCTCGTCCCACTCCTTGGGCAAGTACAGGCGACGGTCCAGGGGGGCGTGGCCGTGGCGGCAGGCGTAGACCAGGAAGACGCCGACCTGGCAGTAGTCGACCTTGCCGAGCCGGCCGCACCACGGGCGGGCCACGCCGCAGGAGTGGGTGCCTTTCTTGGGGAAGGCGCTGCCATCGACGACGAGGACGGCCCGGGGGTCGGCCCACTCCTGGCGGACGTGGGCGCGGATCTCGGCCATGACGGCTTCGTCGTCCCAGGCCCCCGAGCCGACGAAAGCCTGAAGAGGCTTGCGGGGGACGCCGGCCTGGTTGGCGATGGGTTCGGAGGTCTTTCGATCGAGGCCGGAGAAGCTCTGCCCTCGAGGAGGAGGGTGGCGTTGTCGCGTTGCTCGGAGCGCACGAAGAGGGAGAGGTAGCGTGGCAGGAAGGCCCGCAAGCGGCGGGAGCAGGCGTTCACCTCTTCGGGGGTGATGGTGGCTGAGCCAAGCAGAGCCTGGGCTTCGGGATGTTCCAGAATGGTTGCCATGATCGTTTCCCCTGGTTGTGGCCACCTGCTAGAGTAGCCGGGATGCCCAGGGCCTATCCGTCACAGTAGAATTACGCGGGCCGTTCGCCGGAACGTGTACATGAATGGGGCTTCCATCACTTCCACTTCCTCCGACGTGAGATGACCCCTCACCCTCGGTCCCTCTCTCCGTAACGGGGAGAGGGATGCCCATCGCTGACGGCAACCATGCAATCAAGTGGGTTTCTGGTGGCATCACCGCCCGAACAGCGCGTCCTTCGTCTCGGTGAGGTTCAGCGTCTTCGTCCGCGCCAGCCCCGTCGACGACTCGACGCGGATCGGGTGGCGGCCCGTCTCCAGGATGCGCACCGTCCACTGCACCGACGCCGTGCTTTTCGTCGTGGCGGGCACGAGCTGGCGGTCAGCGGTCAGGGCCTGCATGCCCTTGGGCAGCACGAGCGACAGCGTCTGGCCCGCGACCGGGCTCGTCACCTCGGCCGACACCTGGAACTCCTTGCCGGGGCGGATGTCGCCGGTCAGCGTGAAGTTGAAGCGGCCCGCCTGGTCGCTCGGCGGCTCGATCGTCACCGTCTTCTTCTGGGCGACGCCGGTGCTCGACACGACGCGCACAGAAAATTTGCCTGTCGCGCCGACCTGCACCGGCCAGCGCAGCTCGGCGTTGTTGACCGACGGCACCGGCCGCGCCGTTTTCGCTTCGGCGCTCGTCAGCCCGGCGGGCAGTTCCAGCGTCAGCGTCTGCCCCGACGCCGGGTCGGGGACCGTAGCAATCACGTCGAACTGCTTGCCCGGCTCGAAGCTCCCCGCCAGCTTCATCTGGAAGTTCCCCGCCAGCACGACCGGCGGCTCGATCGTGATCGTCTTCGTCTGGGCGATGCCGGTGCTCGACGCGACACGGATCGCGTACTTGCCCGGCTGAACGACGCGAACTTTCCACGTCGCCTGCGTCTCCTTCTGCTCCGGGGCGAACGCCAGCTTCTGCTTCTCGGCGCCCTCGACAAGCTGCAGCCCGGCGTTGGGCAGGTTCAGCGACAGCTCCTGCCCTTCGACCGGATCGCTGACCATGCCGACGACGTTGAAGACCTGGCCCGGATCGAACGAGCCGACGAGATCGACTTTCAAACGACCTGTCTTCGCGACCATCAGGTCGTTGCGGAAGATGCTGATGGTCTTGGCCTGGGTGAGTCCGGTGCTGGAGTGGACCTTCAGCTTGAACTCGCCGACGCGCTCGACTTGGATCTTCCAGGTGACGACGCTGGTGTCGCGGCCGCCGACGTTCTGTGCGGGGGGCACGGGCTGGGTCTCGGCGCCGCCCGTGCGGCTCAGTCCGTCGGGCAGCTCCAGCCGCAGCGTCTGGCCGGGGACCGGGTTGTCGACGAGGGCGGTGGCGGTGAAAGCCTGGCCCGGCTCGAACGATCCGCCGAGCGTCAGGCCGAGCTTGTCGTTGCTGCTGGTGACGTTGCCCAGGCCGTAGGCGAAGCCGATGACGCGCTTCTCGCCCGGCTTGAGCGACTTCTCCGGCCAGTAGAGGACGACGGCGGAGTCGTCGGACAAGTTGGCGACGGGGATGTTCCAACTGCTGTCACTGAAGCCGGACCAGCGCGTGAGGCTGAGCCTGCCCGGAGGCTCGACGCCGCCGCCGACCTTGGCGGTCAGGTGGGCGATGGTGCCGGGGCTGTTGAGGTTGGCGTTCTCCAGGGCTTGCAGGAAGTCGGGCACTTCCTGCGGGCGGGTGAAGTCGGCAAACGTGTTGACCAGCCCCGGCCTGCCCGGCACGGTGAAGGGGACGCGGTCGTTGAAGCCGATCATGGTGTCGAGCTGGAAGCGCAGGCCGGCTTTCTGCGCCACTTTGGCGTTGTTCTGGAAGACCCAGCGGACCAGCATCGTGTCGAGCAGCCGGCGCGACGCGCCGCCGATGACGACCGGCTGGCCGGGGACGATCTCGAGGACCTGGTGCAGCGACACCGTGCCGCACGAGAAGCTGGCCTGGTGAGACTGCCCGGCGCCGGGGGTCGGCGCGACGGCGTCGATGGTCCCTTTCGTGCCGAGCAGGCGCGCGAACTGCTGGTTCTCGATCAGCGAGGTGCCGCCGTTGACGCTGAGGACGGTGTTGTTCGAGGCGCCGTCGGGGGAGTACGACAGCCGCTTGCCCTGGCCGTTCCGCTCGACCGTCGAAAGGCCGAACTCCATCTCCCGCGAGACGGCGAACTGCACGCGGGGCGTCTTGTCGATCTCGGCGGCGACGCCCCCCGGGCCGTTCTCCGGCGGCTCGTCCTTGATCTCGAACTTCACGCCCGCCGGCTTCTCCGCCGCCTTGCCGAACCGCTCCTCCGGCTCGTCGTCGATCTTGAACTTCGCCGGCAGCGCCTTGGGCGCCTCGTCCGGCTCGTCCTGGATCACGAACTGGAACACCGGCTCGCCGCCCCCCTTCTTCTGCTCCACCTTGTCATCGACGACCGCGAACTGCTGCCGCGCCGGCAGGTCGCTCGCCGCGTCCTTCACCACGAAACCGAGCGCCACCACCACCAGCACCATCAGCGGCGCCAGGTGCTTCCACGGCATCGCCGAGCCGACCGGCGACAACGGCGGCGCGACGGCTTTCCGGCGCTCCTTCCGCTTCTGCTCCGGCGCTTCGACGAGCGTCACCGGCGAAATCTCGACGGTCGATTTCGCCGGCGACTTCGGCGCGACGACCGGCGCCGCGGTTCCCTCGACGGCGACGCTGAACTGCACGTCGAACACCTTGCCGCCGTTCGACCAGACGCGCAGGCCGCCCGTGACGCTGCGGCCCGGCTCGTTGGGGACGGTGACTTCGATGGGCAGCGTCGCGTCGTTGCCTTTGAGGATGGCGGGCCGCGCCTGGATCCAGGCGTCGCCGCTGAAACCGACCGCGTAGACGATGCGGTTCTCGGCGGAGGTGACGTGCAGCGTGGCCGACAGCTTCGCGCCGGGCCGGCCTCGCAGGCTGAAGCTGGTGCTGCTGATCTCGACCTTCGGGACTTTCGACAGGCCCAGCGCCTCAAAGTATTGCTGCACCGCGCCGAAGCCGGTGGCGAGCGGGCCTTGAATGGGCCAGGGCCAGCCGTTCGCCTGGTACCAGCGCTGCACCTGCCCGCTCTCGAACAGCGGCGCCGCCTCGCGCGGCTGCTTCTTCGCCTTCTCCGCCAGCTCGCGCAGCGACTGCGCCCCGGCCAGCACCCCTTCGGTGAACGGCTGCACGGGGACCGCCGCCTGCACCTTCACGTGGATCGTCTCGCCGTTCGACTCGATCAAGAGATGCCCGTCAAGCGACTTCGGCACCGCCCGCAACTGCGAGCCGACGACGAGGACGGGCAGCCGCATCGAGTCGGTGAACTGGAACAGCCTCACGCCCCCCGCCGCCGCCCCTTCGGGAACCAGCCACGGCACGTTCGCGGTGACGCTGCCATGCACGAGGCGCTGGCCGCGATTGACGAGTTGCAGCTCGAATCGTTGATCGTGCCCGACGCGCTGTGTGCCGAGGTCGAGCTGCGCGGGGATCGCTTCGAGCTTGGGCGCGCTCAGGTTCTTCGCGGGGAGCTTGGCGAGAAGCTGGTCGACGCCCTGGTCGCGGTCGGGGGCGAGCGACGCCGCGACGGCGACCTGAGCGAGATCCATGCGTCCCAAGCCGGTGAAGAACGCCTGCAGGTGTCCTTCGACCAATAGCTCCTTCGTCTCGTTCCAGTTCTGCTGGCAGCCCTGGGCGAACTCCTCGAAGTTGCGGCAGTTCAGCCCGCTGCGGAACACGAACGGCGACGCGAACGGCTGCCGCGCCAGGTCGAGCGGCCCGCTGGACGCGCCGCCGAGCGGCACGCCGTCGAAGTGGCAGTAGCGGGCCTCTGCGGAATTCGCGCGGGAGCAGTGCGGGCATGAGGCAAGCATGGGGTTCGCGGCAGCCCTGTCGGGGCCGGCCGCCCTCGGAGGAGTTTGGGCGCTGCAGGAAACGATGCTCCACGTTACCCGGATTTCCCGCGATTGCAATACGCTGCCCAAGAAGGCGCCGCTTCGCCGCTTCGCAGCCCGCAGCCCGCAAAAGGGAACGCGCCGGCGTGGCGAAGCTTGCGCGCAGCGACAGACCCATCGCAGCATGAAACGCACGGATTTCGCTTGACCGTTCGATGCGGCAGGCGAACAATTGTGAGGGGAGAATCGCCGTTGACCGTGCGCTTCGCGGTGTGGAAGGCGTGCGACGCGCAGCGTGCCAGCACCGCGGCGAGGTGCTGTCGTGATGGCGACGTCCTCACAGGCTCGGCCTTCTTCCGTCAACCCATGTCGTGTATCATGGCCGAGAAGGCAAACGCCTCGGGGTCGCGCGGTCTGCTTTGCTCGAGCGGCGAGTCACGGGCAGGAGGCGGGACATCAAGAAAGACATAAGTCAGATCGAGGCGATTGCCAACGAATTCGGCATGGATCCCCTGGAACGCCGCCAGTTTGGGGACTACATCGAGGACTGCAAGCGAAGTGGGGAGCGCGGATCCGGGCAGAACGGCGACTTCACTCACGGCGAGCTGCGAGACAAGGTTCCCGAGTTTCGCGGAGAGATGCAATGACGGCCAATCTGATCGATCTGCGTCACACACGTGAAGCGGCTCCCGACACCCCGCCTGATCTGCAAACGTACCTCGCTCAACTGGTAGGAGAGCCATTCCGCTTTGCGCGCGTCTCATATGGTGACGAGTTGACGCTTCACTTCGGCGACTTGAAGCCAGCACGTTCCCCCAAGCTCAAGAATCGCTTTTACGGAGCGTACATCCTTGGGGTCCGAGCCTCGATGTGGATACTAAAATCCGGAACAGTACCCTTGGCACGCATCTACGGGTTCGATTCAGGAGAATCGCTTGGCGAGACCGGCAAGCCGATTGGCAAAGAAGACAAGGGCAAGCCGATGAGCAAGGAACAAAAGAAAGACATTGAAGCGGAGCCGCTTATCCAATCCGGCAGCCGTGTGAAGCTCGCTTCGCCGTTTGTCGTCAAGCCGGAGAATCGTTTCGGACTCCAATTGGGTTTCTCGGACGGAAGCACAATTCACATTATGCCCGCACCACTTGGCGCCGACGCGCCGGAGGAGGCCGAGGACTACGCACTGCCGGAGTTGGCGGACTGGGAGGTCATCTCTCCAAACGGTCTTCTTTCAGCCGGCCCTGGTTTGATCTGGGCGTTCAAACCTTCTGTCCGCATCGGGTCGCTGCCGACGCCGTCTCGTGCCAACGCCGAATCAGATGGCGCATCAGACGGCGGGGCGTGATGGGTCGATGGGAAGGAGCGGGCCGAACCCGTCGCCACTGGCCTGGGCCGTTTCGGCGATCTCCAAATCGCATCGATGCTTGTGGAGGGAATCGCAATGGTGGTTACGCTTGATCCCAAGCTGGAGGCGGCGTTGACTGCGCAAGCCGATCACCAAGGAATCGCACCCGAGGAGTTGGCGCTTCAACTGCTCCGAGAGCGCTTGATCGCCGCGGCGCCGCCCGAACCGCGCGACGCATGGGAACACGTGCTGCTTGGGGCGGCGAGGCCGTGGGGCGTTTCTTTCTCCGACGCCGCCCTGGACCGCGAGGAGTTGTACGAGCAATGGCGTTGAGCTGAACCGGGCGCCTCATGAGGCGCCTTGCGTTGCGTCATGCGCTGGCGCCGCAGGCGCTGCATCGGAAGCCGTCCCAGCAGCGCAGCGACCCGCACGCCGGGTTCGGGCATCGCTCGGTCGCGGCGGGCTACTCCTCGAACGACTCCAGGAAGCCTTCCAGGGTCGGCGACACCAGGTCCATCTCGCCCTCTTCGCCGAAGTGCGAGACGTAGTCCCCCTCCACGTACTGGAAGTACATCACGCGCAGGCCGGGGTCTTCGACATCGACGAAGAACACGTCGGCGTCGGAGACGGCGAACACGACGAACCGCTTCGGAACCAACAGGTCGTTCCAGTAGATCAGGCACAGGTCGGCGTATTCGCTGCGCTGGTCCCAGCGGACAAACTCGTAAACGGGGACGTGCGTCTCGCCGCTGTAGACCTTGCAGGGGACGTCGCACGGCGAGGGCCTGCCGCCGTTGACGGCGCGGGCCGCGTCGCGCAGCCGCGCGGGGAGCGCGACGCCGAGCGCGGCTTCGAGCGCGTCGAAGTCGGCGTCGGCGACGGGTTGGAGATTTTCGATTGTCGGCTTCATGGCGGAATCCTTGACGCTACTTCTTCGCTGGCTTGGGCAGCGCGACCTTCGCCTCGGCCAAGGCCGCGTCGAAGGCGGCCTGCGGGGCCCCGGTCGTGGCGACGCTGGCCAGCCGGTTGTCGTCCTTGCCGGTGAAGACGTAGACCCAGCTGCACTCGAAGCAGATCACGAGGTCGACGGTCCTGCCGTCGAAGGCGGCTCGGACGCCGTGGCGCGGCTCGAAGCACTTCGCGCCGTTGCCGTCGCTCTTCGCGATGCCCTGGGCCAGCGGAGCAAGGAGTTGCTTGCGTGCGGCGTCGCCCTTGAGGGCGGTTTTGCCGAGGACTTTCCAGCCGCGGAAGCCGGTGTC
This sequence comes from Planctomycetia bacterium, assembly GCA_043720335.1. Classification (GTDB taxonomy): domain Bacteria; phylum Planctomycetota; class Planctomycetia; order Gemmatales; family Gemmataceae; genus JAYSSW01. The sequence continues at coordinate 2,170 of JAYSSW010000291.1, read as the reverse complement.
GTCCCTCTTCGCTTCAGGATCGAGCGAGTACAACTCGATCTGCCCGGCCTTGTCCAGCACCGCCTGGACCGCGTCGGGGAGCTTGTTGTCCTTCTGTTCTTCGGCGACCGCGCTGGCGCCGGCCATGCAAACCAGGGCAGCGAATGCGGCGAGGAAAGGAAAAGGCGTCATGGTGGAACCTCCGTTGCTGGGGAATCGGACGCAAACCGAAGGAACGTCGCGGGCATGCCGTGGGGCTGATTGTACTTCGCGCGGGCAGGAATGGAATGCCGAAAGCGTGTCCGTTTCTCGTGGAGAAGGCGTGCGGCTGCATGCGCGTTCCTGAGGAAGACTTGCACGTACCGGCAAGGCTTCCATACCCTGCACTACAACCGGTTCCCGGAACACGGGGAGCGGCGGCGCTTGCCCAGGCTGTGCAAGCGGCCATGATCCGTGGATGCCAACGTCGCCCTGCATGCCGGAGGAGCCTCCATGCCGTTTGTCCTTCGCCTCGCGATCGTGGGCCTGCTGTTGACCCACCAGGACGCCGCCGCCCAGACGGTGCTGGCGTGGAAGTGGGAGCCGGGCCAGTCGTTCCGCATGGAGCGACAGGTGAAGCAGAAGCAGACCGTTACGCTCAAGAACGCCACGCTCAACCAGCAGCGCGACAGCACCTGGCTGGTCCGCTTCACCGTGAAGGACGCGACGACACTTCAGGCGACCTTCGAGAAGGTGCAGCACAAGATCACCGGCGAAGTCGGCAAGGACGGCATGGACGAACCGCTCGCCAACCAGCTCGAAGGTTGCAGCTTCAAGCTGACCGTCGTCCCGACCGGCGAAGTGAGCAAGGTTCGCGGGCTGGACGAGTTCTGGGACAAGGCGGCGGGCAACGACGCGGTCAAACGCCGGGCCTTGCGCGAGGCGTACTCCGAGAAAAGCTTCGCCGACGCCTTCACCGACATGCTTGGCCCGCTCCCCGCGCAGGCCGTGTCGCCGAAGGACACTTGGCGTCGCGAGACGACTGAGCCGATCCCGCACTTCGGCTCGTTCCGCAACACGCTGCTTTTCCGCCATGAAGGCGCGATTGACGCCAAGCAGACGTTGCGCTATAGCGTCGAGGCGGCCTACCAGACGCCGAAGCAGGGGGACGTGACCCTGTTCCGCGTCGTGAAGGCCGACCTGCAGGGCAGCAGCGGCAAAGGATCGATCGTCTTCGACGCGGCCAAGGGCCGGCTGTTCTCTCACGAGCGCAGCATGCAGGTTCGCGGCCAGCTCGACATCGAGGCGACCGGCCGCCAGCAGAGCGTCGAGTTCTCCAGTGAAAACACGCTGGCGATCCGCTCAGTCGATTGATCCGGCGCAGGCGTGGCGTGAACCGAGGGATGTCAGGCAGCTGGAGGGAACCTCCCCGCATCGTGGAAATCGAGCGAGAAACGTCCCCCGCCGAACCCGCAGAAGGAATCCCTTGCCAGCAAATTTTCCGCGAGGTTCGGGACGAATTCCGATTGATTGGAGGGCGTTTCCCTTGATTTCCGACCTATGATGTAGATGGGGAGAAATTCAGCCTCCTTTACGGGAGTAGACCATGAGCGGTTCCAAAGGATACCGGGCCTCCGATGCCTCCAATAAATCCGAAGGGCGCGACGCGATGCTGAGCCTGAAGACGGTCCAGCGCATGCTGCCGCTCGTCCAGAAAATCGTCGATGACCTGCTCCAGCAGCAGCGCAGCGTCGATCGTCTCCAGCCGGAAGCGGACCGCCTGGAGCGCCAGCGCCGCAATCTCGACTGGGACGCCCGCCAACGCCGCTACCAGCTGCAGGACGACCTCGCCAACGCCGAACGCGGCCTGCAGAACGCCGCCGAGGAGCTGTCCGGGCTGGGCGTTGTGCTGCTCGACGCCGAGTTCGGCAAGATCGGCTTCCCGACGATGGTGAACAACCGTCAGGCGTACTTCGCCTGGCAGCCGGGCGATGAAGGCGTCCACCGCTGGCAGTTCACCGACGAGACCGTCAGCCGACCGATCCCGGCGTCGTGGCTCAAGGAGATCACGATGTCGGGCCAAGCCTGACCTTTTTTCTTCCGACCAGCTTCACGCAGCCCGAATCCGCCGACCGAAGGTCGACGCGGCTTCGGGTCGCGTCTTTTTGGCCTTCTCAAAAATGCGGTAAAAAAGGCGCCGGCGGGTTTGCGT
>JAYSSW010000290.1:0-20593 GCA_043720335.1 Planctomycetia bacterium | reverse complement strand
CCGAGGCGATGGCCACCAGCTTCAAGAAGCTGCACCCCGGCGTCAACATCACGGTCGGCATCTCCGGCACCGGCGGCGGCTTCAAGAAGTTCATCGCCAGCGAAACCGACCTGCAGGACGCCTCCCGCGCCATCAAGCCCAACGAAGCCGAGCAGTGCAAGGAAAAGGGGATCGCCTACACCGAGCTGCAGGTCGGCTGGGACGGCCTCGCGGTCATCATCAACCCGGACAACACCTGGGCGCGCAAGCTGACCATGGAGCAGCTGCGGAAGATCTGGCACCCGGACGGCCAGAAGACGATCAAGAAGTGGAGCGACGTCGATCCGAGTTGGCCGGCCGAGGAGATGAAATTGTTCGGCGCCGGCTCCGACTCGGGCACGTTCGACTATTTCACCGAAGCGGTCAACGGCAAGGAGAAGGCGACCCGCACCGACTACACCCCGACCGAGGACGACAACATCACCGTCCAGGCCGTCTCGCGCAACAAGTACGCGCTCGGCTACCTCGGCGTGGCCTACTACGAGGTCAACAAGAAGTCGCTCGGCGTGGTCGCGCTCAAGGGGAAGAAGGGCAACTTCGTCGAGCCGACCAGCAAGACGGTCCTGTCGCGCGAGTACCCCCTGAGCCGGCCGCTGTACATCTACGTCAAGAACTCGTCGCTGAAGCGGCCCGAGGTGCGCGAGTTCGCCGACTTCTACCTGCGCCGCTCAGACCTGGTCGAGCAGGCCAAGTACGTCAAGCTGAGCCTGGTCCAGCAGACCCGCGAGCAGGAGAAGCTGAAGGCCGCCATCAGCGCGCTGAGCAAGTAGTTCTCGACCCTTCTGCCACGTCCTTCTTCGAGGCTTCCCTGTGTCCAACGAAGTCCCCGACGCGACGCCCAAGGTGGTGAAACCGCAGATCAACCGCACGCTGCAGCGCCTGCGCGAGAAGTTCATCGAGTGGACCCTCGCGGCGTGCGGGCTGCTGTCGATCGTGGTCACGCTGGCGATCGCCACCGTCGTGTTGGTCGGCTCGGCCGAGTTCTTTCTCTACAAGGACGTGCCGACCGCGAAGGCGGGCGAGAAGGCCGACGCGAAATCGGGCAAGACTCACCTTGAACGCATGGACGCCGGCGAGGTCGCCGACCGCGTCGGCTACTTCTTCACCGGCACCGAATGGACCACCGGCTTCCAGAACCCGAAGTACGGCATCCTGCCTCTCTTCGTCGGCACGATGCTCGTCGCGATCATCGCCGCCGCCATCGCGCTCCCCATCGGGCTTACGACCGCGATCTACCTGAGCGAGTACGCCTCGCCGAGAATGCGCGCCTACGCCAAGCCGACGCTTGAACTGCTCGCCGGCATTCCGACCATCGTGTACGGCTTCTTCGCGGTGACGACGATCACGCCGTTCCTCGTCTATCTGTTCGGCACGTCGATCAACGACCCGACCAACCAGCTCGCCGGTGGCATCGTCGTCGGCATCATGATCATCCCGATGGTCGCCTCGCTCAGCGAGGACGCGCTGCGTGCGGTTCCCCGCGCCTTGCGTGACGGAGCGATCGCGCTGGGGGCGAACAAGTTCGAGACCTCCGTGAAAGTGGTGCTGCCGGCCGCGCTGTCGGGCGTGACAGCGTCGTTCATCCTCGCCATCTCGCGCGCCATCGGCGAGACGATGGCGGTCAGCCTCGCCTGCGGCGACCGCACGCAGTTCACCTTCGACCCGCGCCAGGGACTGGCGACGATGACTTCGTTCATCGTCCGCGTGGCGAAGGGGGACATGCAGCACGGCACCACCGACTTCAACAGCATGTTCGCCGTCGCCGGCATGCTCTTCTTCATGACCCTGTTCATGAACCTCGGCGCCCAGGTCATGCTGCGTCGCTACCGCCAGGTGTACCAATGACGAACAGCCACACGCCGCCCGCCGACAGCCCGATGCGCCGGCCGGCGAAGACCTTGTCGCAGTTGGCGCCGCACGCGCTGGTCTTCGCCGCGTTCACGGCGGGGCTGCTCTCGGTCCTGTACGCCGTCTACATGCTGATGACGCGAACGGTCGATGCGGAAGGCGCCTCGTCGCTGCATGTCGCCGACCTGTTCATGAAGGCGGGGCTGCTCGCGGTGATCCTGTTCGGTGTGGTGCTCCCGCTGCGGCTGCTGACGCTGCACCGGCCGATGCAGGACTTCTGTTTCGCATGGTTCGGGTTCGGGGCCACCTTCTTCGGCCTGGCGATGCTGCTTGTCTTCTTCCTTCGCCTCGGCTACGAGGTGCGCGCGTGGTTCCACATCACGCCTGGGCTGGTCGAACGCCACAACCATGTGCTGATCGACAAGGTCGCCAATGCGGAGAAGGAGCACCAGCAGCTGCTGGTCGCGCTCCAGGAGGAGGAGAAAACCGAGCTGGAGAACGCCGCCGACGAGGAGGAGAAGGCCGCCGTCCGCAAGCTGTTCCTCGAGAAAGTGATCCCGACGCAGACCGCCAACTCGAAGAAGACGGCCGACGAGGCGATCATCGCCCGCGACAAGGGGATCCGCGACAACCGTTCGCCGCTCAGCCTGTTCGGCTACTTCCTGTCGGCCAGCCCCAGCAGTTTGCCTCAGGAAGCGGGCATCTATCCCGCCCTGATGGGGAGCATCTGGCTGGCGGTCATCACCATTCTCTTCGCGGTTCCTGTCGGCGTCGGGGCGGCCATCTACCTTGAGGAATACAAAGCCAACAACTGGCTCGGCAAAGTCATCCAGCTCAACATCAACAACCTCGCCGGCGTGCCTTCGGTCGTGTACGGCATCCTGGGCGGGTTCGTCTTCGTCGAGCTGATCTTCAAGCCGCTCGAAGGCCAGTTCACCTGGATCGCCGCCCGCAACGTGCTCGGTGGCGGCATGACGCTGGGCTTGTTGACGCTCCCCATCGTCATCGTGTCGGCGCAGGAGGCGATCCGCGCGGTCCCCATCTCGATCCGCCAGGGCGCCTACGCATTAGGCGCGACGCAGTGGCAGACGATCTGGACGCTGGTGCTGCCGATGGCGTCGCCAGGCATCTTCACCGGCACGATCCTCGCGCTGTCGCGTGCCATCGGCGAAGCGGCGCCGCTGGTGCTGTTCGGGGCGCTGCTGTTCGTCGATCAGAACCCGTCGCTGTTCAGCCGCTTCACGGTGCTGCCGATGCAGATATTCGGCTGGGCCGACCGTCCCGCGGTGGAGATCGAAGGCAGCGAGTCGGTCGAGATCTGGCAGGCGAACGCCGCGATGGCGAGCGTGATCCTGCTGGTGGTGCTGATCTCGCTCAACGGCGTGGCGATCTGGCTGCGCAGCCGAGCGCAGCGCAGCATGCGGGGGTGAGCGCAGCGCAGCGCCATATAGCCCCCGGCTTGCCGGGGGTGCGGCCTGACGAACGTCGGCGAAATGAAAAATGATCGGGCGCCGAGCGGGCGAACGATCACATTTCATCAACCGGCGCCGTTTGCGCGTCACCCCCGGCAAGCCGGGGGCTATATGGCGCTGCGCTTGCCTTCGCGTACTGCGGGGCGATGGCGACGCACGGCAGGCCGAGGAGCCGCTTGACGGCCGCCCATTCGCCGAGGTCGTTGCCTTCGACGAGATGCCCGATCCATTGCAGGGCGTAGCCGCCGACGAACGCGGCCAGCGCCCAACCCCAGGGCTGCACGAACAGCAGCGCGGGCGCCACCAGCAGCGACAGCGGGATGCCGACGGCGTGGATGCCACGGTTGAACGGGTGCTGGTGCCTTTCGCGCCAGTTCGCGTACCTCTGGCGCAGGAAGCGCCGGATCGGCGCACGCTCCAGGAAGCTCGCCTTGAGCGGTTGCGTCATCGCGGCGGCCCCGGTGCGATCCCCTCGTCATCGCTGTCCTTTGAAGCTGGGCGGCGACGCGGGCGGTCCTCCTCCTCCTCCTCGTCGCGGCGGCGTTTTCGGCGCGGCTCGTCGTCATCCTCATCGTCGTCACGCGGACGGCGCCGGCGGGGCCGGTCGTCGTCGTCTTCGTCGTCGAAATCGTCGTCCCGGCCGCGTCGGCTCCGTTTCAGCTCGTTGGGGTCGACTCCCAGGATGAAGCCGAGCACGAGCACGATCAAGAACGTGCCGCCCGTGATGCACGCCTCCATGATGGTGAGCTTGACCTGGGTGGCCTGGTCGAGCTGCTGGCCCCCCGCCATGCCGATCTGCACGCCGATGATCAGGCCGAGCAGAAAATTGATCGGCAGGGCCAGGATCATCATGATGCTCAGGAAGTAGACCGCAGGCGGGCCGACCACCTTGTGCGCGGTAAGCGTCATCTTTCCCGTTGAGATCGACACGATCCCCCAGATCATCAGGCTGATGCCAAGGACGCAAAGCATGGAGGGTTCCTTCGGTTCGTTGCCTTCGTCTCGGAGTGTTCAAGGGACCGACATGAAGTGGACGGTTGGGCCTTCAACGAAGGCGAGCTTCAACCAGCCCGCTTACGCAGGCCGTTCGCCGAGTCGCGGGGTTCATTTCACGCCGATGCACCAGAGGTGGTTTTCGCTGCGCAGGTACCAGCGGTTGTCAACCAGGGCGGGCGAGGCGAGCGTCTTCTCGCCGAGCTTGTTGACGTGGAGCAGTTCGCAAGTCGGGCTGTTCTTGAAGACGTAGGTCTCGCCCAGGTCGTTCGTGAGGAAGACCTTGCCGTTGACGCCGACGGTGGCGGCGGAGAAGCCCTCGCGCAGCTCCTGGCCGCACTGCTGCTGCCACAGTTCCTTGCCGGTCTTGGCGTCGAAGCACTGGACGATGCTTTTCATGTCGTTGACGGTGAAGAGGCGGTCGCCGTAGAGGAGCGGGCTGCACACGAAGGGGGAGTCCTTGCCGACCTTCCAGGCGACGTGGGTCTTGGTGATGTCGCCCGTGGCGGATTCGGGGCGGATGGCGATGGTCGGCCCGCGCCGGCCTGAGGCGCAGATCAGGAGGTCGAAACCGACGACGGGGGAGGGGATCACCTCGTCGGTGTTGCCTGCGCAGCTCCAGATCTCGTTGCCATGGGCGGGGTCGTAGGCGATGACGCGATTCTGGCTGCTGACGACGATCTGGTCCCTGCCGTCGACGGTGATGGCGAGGGGCGTCCCCCAGCCGACGTTGCTCTGGCGGGGGGTGCGCCAGACCTCCTTGCCGGTGCGCTTGTCGAAGGCGGCGACGTAGCTGGCGGGCTTGAACCTCTCCTGGAAGATGATGACGTGGTTCTTGTGGAGCAGGGGCGAGCCGGCGCTGCCGTGGAGGGTGTTCATGTCGCCGAGGGGGGTGTGCCAAACCTGCTTGCCGTCGAGATCGACGCAGAAGAGGCCGAGGGTGCCGAAGTAGGCGTAGACGTGCTGGCCGTCGGTGGTGACGGTGCCGGTGGCCCAGCCGTTCTTGCCGTAGGCGCGTTCCGAAGGACCTGCGGGGACGAAGGCTTCCCAGAGCATGTCGCCGTTTCTGCGGTCGAAGCAGAGGATGGAGCGCCTTACGCCCTTGTCGTAGGCGGTGGTGAGGAAGAGTCGGTCGCCCCAGAGGATGGGCGACGAGTTGCCGGCGCCGGGCGTCTTGATCTTCCAGAGGACGTTTTCCTTGTCGGACCACCTGTCGACGTACTCGCCGGTTTCGACGAGGCCTTGTCCCGAAGGGCCGCGCCAGCGCGACCAGTGTTTGGCGCCGTCGCCGTCGGGCGGGACGATGCGGACCTTGGCGTCCTGGGCGGCGGCGGAAACGGCGAGAAGGGCGGAAATCAGCATCGACCCGCAAAGGGAGAGGGAGCGGCGACGAACAAGGAGGAAGAGCATGAACCGACTCCGGGAGGCGGGGGTGGCGGGAGGTGGCGGATCTGCCGGGGACGCAGACGGCGTTCCCTGGAGATTTTAGCGGCATTCCGTAAAAAAGCGCTGCGAAACACCTTATCATGGGGCTTGCGGGACGCCAGCGAAAACCGGGCGAAATGTCCCGGCGACCATCCCCACGGTTGAGCGAGAAGGTTGTCATGGCCGAGATCGTCGCGTGTCCCGCGTGCCAGAAGAAGCTGCAGGTGCCGGAGAGCTTCTTCGGGCAGACGGTGCAGTGCCCGGAATGCAAGTCGATGTTCGTGGCGCAGCCCCCGCCGGGCATGGCCCCGGTGTCGTCCGTGCCGCCTCCGACCCCCAGCCCTGCGGCGGCCTATCCGCCACCGCCTCCACCGCCTACCAACGCCGCGCCGCCGCCATCACCACCGATGCCTGCGCCGTCGAGCAAGCCGCCGGAATGGGACAAGCCGACTTCGGGGCGGCAGCGCGACTGGGGCGACGAGGAGGAGCAGGAGAAGCCGAAAAGCCGCAAGCGCAAGTCGCGCTACGACGATGAAGAGGACGAGGACGCCGACGACCGCCCGCGACGCAGGCGTTACCGCGAGCCGGTGATGCCGCACCGGGGCGGGGCGGTTCTGGTGCTGGGGATCATCGGCTTCCTGTTCTGCCTGCCCGGCATCATCCTGGGGCCGCTCGCCTGGTCGATGGGGTCGAGCGACCTGGAAGCGATGCGGTCGGGCCGCATGGACCCGGACGGCGAGGGGATCACCCAGGCGGGCCGCATCCTGGGCATCATCAGCACCATCGCGTCGGTCGGCGTGATCCTCCTGTTCTGCCTGGGAATCGTGATGGGAAACCAGCGTTGACAAGGGACGGCGTCGAACATGGCTGCGCTCATCATCTGCCCCAGTTGCCGAAAATCGCTGCAGATCCCCGACGAACTGCTCGGCCAGCGCGTGCAGTGCCCGGAGTGCAGGAATGTGTTTGCGACGGAGGCGCCGACGCAGTCGCAGCCGGTCGAGATGGGGACCACCAGCGTGCCGCCACCCCCGCCGATGCCGGTCCCGCTTCCGCTGCCTGCCCCGCCACCGATCTCGAACGCTCCCAGCAAGCCTCCGGTCTGGGAAAAGCCTGATCCCCTAAGTCGCAAACGCCGCCGCGACGAGGATGACGAGGATGACCGGGACGACGACGAGGATGACCGCCCGCGTCGCCGTCGGAGACGTCGCCGGTCGAACTCGGGTGGAGGCGGTTACATGCCGCCGCACCGGGGCGGGCTGATCCTCGTGCTGGGCATCCTCAGTTTCTTCATCCCGGTGTTCGGCCTCATCATGGGTGGCGCCGTCTGGAGCATGGCCAGCAACGACCTGCGCGCCATGCGCGAAGGCAACATGGACCCCAGCGGCGAAGGGCCGACCCGTGTCGGCCAGGTCTTCGCCATCATCGCCACATTGCTCTGGATGATCCCCTGCCTCGTCTTCTGCAGCCTCGGCACCCTGGGCGGCGGCATGCGCCGGTGGTAGGCGAAAGGTATGTCACACATGGAAAACGAACCGCAGTTCTTGATTCTGACGGCGGGCAAGATGCGCCAGCGACATGGCCTGACGGCCGAGAATCGCCCGCACATTGTGCTTGATGCGTCGGCAGTTCCCGAACCTCTGCGTGCACTGGTTCCGCTCGCCCAGCAGTTCGGAGTCAGCGACGACCTGATCCGAGCCGATATCGTGGCGAAAACCCCCGACGCGGAACTCCACGCGATGCGCGAAGCCGTGGCGGCCAGCGCCGACGCTTTCGACGAATGGCTCGCCGGCCCAGAAGTTGCAGGACCGACGTTCTCCGCCGAGTACCTCGCGTTCAGCTGCCTCCGCATGGCGGCGGACGGATGCTAGGCCGAAATCGCGGGTGTCGGCTGCTTCTGCCACTCCTCGATGAGCGGCAGCAGGCCGGTCATCGGCCCATGCTCGATGACCGCCTGCGCTGCGGCGCGGACTGCCTCGGTCTTCGGATGGAACGCGACCGAACGCCCGGCGGCCCGCAGCATGCACGCGTCGTTCTCGCCGTCGCCGACCGCCAGGACCTGTTCGGGGGCCATCTGGTAGTGCTCCATCAGGTGGGTGGTGACGTTCGCCTTGCAATCATCGTTACGCTTCAGCCGCCTGGGTGCCCTGAATCGGCTCAGGTCATCGAACTTGACCTGGCCTGATGAGCCGTTTCAGCCTGCCCCAGACGCGGTTGCCGTGGTGGGTAAGCCACAACTTCGAGCGGAACAACGAGCGCGCCAACGACTGAAACGCGGCGTGCTCGCCGACGCGGCCCGGCCCTTCGACGCAGTGCGTCTTGTCGCCGAAGCCTAGCACGCGCTGCTCCTCCGCGCTCAGGCCGGCCAGATAAGCGGCGTTCAGCATCAAGGGGCGGTAGCGCTGGTACTGCACCTCTTCGCTGCGCAGCGGCACGGTGGGATCGCGGTAGACGAAGAACACCGCTTGGCGAGGCTCCAGGACCGGAACGCTCTGCCGGTGCACGCCGGACGTGTCGAAAAGGAACGACGTCCCGGCGGGTGCGGCCAGTTCGAGGACTTGGCGCGGCGACACTTCGCCCAGTTCGTCGGGGCGGAAGCCGCGCGGTTCACGCTGGCCCTGGCTGCCGCGCAGGTACTTGAAAGCGCCGCTGGCAACGTCGGTCAGGTAGACGCCCATTTTCAGCTCGCGTGGGATGCCGCGAACCTGGGCGGGATCGTACCATTGGTCGCCGTGCCAGCCCTGGAAGTCGTAGTGCGTGGCCAGCGTCCGCCAGCCTTTGGCCTCGACGAGCGCGAAGCGGGGGCCGATGTAGCGGCGCGCCACTTCGAGCACTGCGGGATGCAGCGCCGCGTCCATGAAGCCCTGGGCCAAGGTCAGCACGTCGTGCACCATCTGCCGATGCAGCTCGTTCTGCACATAGCCATCGGTGTCGTTCCAGGCCATGCGCGTCAGCCGGCCCGCGAACGCCTGCTGCATCGCTTGGAATCGTTCCGCGTCCACCAGCTGCGGCAGGACAACAATGCCGTCACGATCCAGCGTGGCGGTCATCTCCTGCACGCCGGCTTGCTCCCGGCTCGTCGGCGCCATCGATGCAACGGCGGACATTGCACGGATCTCCATGCGGATCGGCACATCGCGATTTGAACTGCCCTGTCAAGCATACACCAGGAAGTCGAGCCCCCACGAGAGCAGCGGGCTTTTATCCCGTCTTGCCCATGAACAAGAACCGGCAAAGACCGGAATCTCAGCGAAGTTGATTCCGCGTTCACAACATGCTGTCACATGCCTGACATCTCGGTCATGCGATGGCAAACATGCGTCGACTGCCACGCTCGACCGACCCATGCGCTTCTCCGCGAGGTTTCCATGCTGCTTTCCTGGACTCGGCTCGTGTTCAACCGGATGCGGCTCGGCGCCCGTCGCCGCCAGGGAAGGCCCGCGTTCGTGCCAGGCCTGACCCGGCTGGAGGACCGCACCGTGCCGACGGTCGGCGTGCCCGCGCTATACGACGTGTACGCCGCCCCGGCCACCAGCCCGCTCTCGACCAGCCGCACCCTGCTTGCCGACCCGTCCAGCCCTGTCTACTCGCCATTCGGCTGGCACGACATCGACGGCCACGCCGGCGCGGAGTTCACCGACACGCGAGGCAACAACGTCGTCGCCCAGGAGGACACCAACGGCGACGACCTCGGCGGCTTCCGGCCCGACGGCGGCGCCGCCCTGCGGCTCGACTTCCCGGTCGACCTGTCGCAGCCCGCCTCCGCCAGCCAAGCCGCTGCCCTGGCGAACGCTTTCTACATCACCAATCTCGCCCACGACCTGCATGCCGCTTAATGGCTTCACCGAGGCGGCGGGCAACTTCCAGAACACCAACTACAGCGGCCAGGGGCTGGATGGCGACGCGCTTCAGCTCGACATCCAGGACGCTTTCCGGGGCAACAACGCGACCATCTCCGTCCACGCCGACGGCCAGGCGCCGCGCATGCAGCTTGGACTTTACACGCAGCCCGCCACCGTTGTGTCGAACACGCCCGGCATCGCCAGTCCCACCTCGGTCGGCGTCGCCAGCTTCGGCCCAGCGACGTACCGCGTCACGGGCACCCTCGTGCGAGCCACACCGGCCCTCGCCACCAGCCCCATCACCAACGATGTCGCGGGAAAGATCGTCGTCATCGACCGCGGGTCCGCCACCTTCGTGGTCAAGGTGAAGTTCGCCCAGGACGCCGGCGCCATCGGCGTGCTCATCGTCAACAGCGTCGCAGGACCGGCGACCAGCCTGGGGGGCGCCGATCCTGCCATCACGATCCCCGCCGTCATGGTGTCGCGGAGCGAAGGCGCCGCCCTCGTCGCCGCCTTGGCGAACGGGAACGCGATCCGCATGACGCTCGATCGCCCGCCGTCGCGCGACATCGCGTTCGACAACAGCCTGATGTTCCAGGTGTACGGCACCGGCGTAGCTCGCCGTTTGAGCGGACCCGCCTCGGGCAACAATCTCGCTGCCGTGCAGAGCGCGGGGATGGCCCAGGGCTGGGGCGACTTCTTCTCGCTGATGTTCACCCAGCGCGCGGGCGACCAGCCCGGCGCCGGACGAGCCATCGCGGCGTATTCGTTCGGAACCGCCGCCGGCGTTCGTCGTCAGCTCTACAGCTTCGACATGGCAGTCAATCCGGTCACGTTCGCCTCCTACAACGCGGACGCCAACCACCTTGCTTCCAACACGGCCGAGGCCTGGGCGTCGTCGCTTTGGGATCTGAACTGGCTGCTGATCCAGAAGTACGGCTACGATTCCAACCTGGCGACCGGCTACACCGGTGTCGGCGATGGCGCGGCGGGCAACAAGCTCGCCCTCCAACTCGTCACCGACGCGCTGCAGCTCCAGTCGGCCAATCCGTCCTTCACCGAGGCGCGCGACGCGATCCTTCGCGCCGACCTGCTGCGCACCGGCGGCGAGAACCAGCGCGAGATCTGGACCGCCTTCGCCCGTCGCGGCCTCGGCTTCGGCGCCGCCACCGCCGACGCGACGGCCACCAGCGTTGCCACGTCTTTCGTGATTCCCAGCAACCTGCCTCGCTCCACCAGCTCCGCCATGCTGGCGACCACCGCAGGCGGCACGGTCGACATCACGTTCAGCCGCACGATGGACCCGGCCAGCTTCAGCCTCGCCGCTGGGATCATCCAGTTCACCGGCCCCGACGGAACCGACCGCCGCAGCGACGTGGCCAGCTTCACGTGGACCGACAACAACCTCGCGCTTCGCCTGACGCTGGCTGCGAACGCGTCGCCCGGCACCTACACGCTCGTCCTTGCGCCGACCGTGAAGGACGCGCATGGCCGTTCGCTCGACCAGGACGGCAACGGGACCGGCGGCGAAGCCCCGGCCGACCGCGCCAGCTTCGCCGTCAACGTGTTCACCCCGCTCGTCGTCACCACCGCCAACGACGAACTCGACACGATGTACGACCCGGCCGACCTGAGCCTGCGCGAAGCGATCGTCCTGGCGAACGCCCACACCGGCGCCGACACGATCACCTTCGCCCCCAGTGTGGCCGGCCAGACGATCACCCTCACCCTTGGCGAACTCGCGTTCACCGACACCACCGGCGCGACGACCGTTTCGGGATCGGCCGACTCTCCCGTCACCGTCAGCGGCAACGACGCCAGCCGCGTCTTCAAAGTCATGGCGGGAGCCGCCGCCACGCTTTCTGACCTCGTCGCCACGCGAGGCATGGCGAACTCCGGCGCCGCCATCGCCAACTACGGCTCCCTCACGCTTGTCCGCTCGACCGTCTCGCGAAGCAACGCCCCGGACGACGGCTCCGCGTTCTTCAACTACGGCGACGCCGTCGTCCTCGACAGCACCATCCGCAACAACCAGGGGGGCGGCATCATCAATAGCGGCATAATGTCCATCCGCGGCAGCACCATCAACGCCAACGCCGCCGCCGTCAACAGCGGCGGCGTTTTCAACGGCGGCTCGCTCGTCCTCTCGAACAGCACGATCAGCGGCAACACCGCGAATGGCGCGGGCGGCGGGATCTTCAACGCCGGCGCCCTCACGGCGACCAACGTCACTATCACCGCCAACCACGCCCGCAACAACGACGCCGGCACGGCCAGCGGCGGCGGCGTCTGGAACAACACCGGCGCGACCACCGTTCTGCGCAACACCCTCGTCGCCGGCAACTTCGTCGGCAGCGGAACCGCGACGCCGAACGACTTCGACGGCGCCGCCATCGCGACCAGTTCCAACAGCCTGTTCGGCACGACGAGCGCCGCAAGCGGCATTGTCGACGGTACCAACGGCAACCTGGTCGGCGTCGTCAACCTGCTCCTCAGCCCCCTCCAGGACTGCGGCGGACCCACGCTCACCCACCTGCCCCTGCTCGGCAGCCCGCTGCTCGACCACGGCTCGGCCGCCTTCGGCACCGCCGACGACCAGCGCGGCATCGTTCGCGACAGCACCCCCGACATCGGCGCCGTCGAGGCTGTCTATCGCCCGAACTTCGCCGACGTGACGATCAACGAAGACGGCTCGTTCAGCCTCCCCTTCTCCTTCGGCGACTACGACCTGCTCAACCCGGCCACCGCCCTGTCGAGCAATCCTTTGCTCATCCAGAACAGCGACTTGAGTGTCTTCACCAGTCTGCAAGGAGGGATCGTGACCGGCGCTCCCGACGCGAACCTCAGCGGCTCGGCCACCATCTCCCTGGTCCAGACCATCAACGGCGCCTTGCACACGATCGGCTCCTTCCATCTGACCGTGCAGCCTGTCAACGACTCACCCACGTTGACCGCGTTCAATCCCGTGCTGGCCTCGATCACCGAGGACGAGTCCGCGAGCCTCGGCCAAACGGTCGCTTCGGTCGTCGCCGACTCGCTCGCCGACATCGACAGCGCCGCGCCAGGCATCGCCGTCAACGGTGCAACGACCGGCGGTCACGGACGCTGGGAGTACCAGCTCAACGGCAGTCCCGCCTGGCTCGCGTTCGGCGCCGTCACCGCGTCCAGCGCCTTGCTGCTGCGGCCTGCCGACCGCGTCCGCTTCGTGCCCGACGGCATCACTGGCACGACCGCGACCTTCGCCTACGTCGCTTGGGACCAGTCCGGGACGACGGCGGGAGGGCAGAGGACGCGCGTCAACGCGACCGTTCGTGGCGATGCGACGCCGTTCAGCACCACGAGCGATTCCGCCTCGCTGGCCGTGACGCCGATCAACGATGCACCGATCGCGCGGAACGGCACGAAAACCATGAAGGAGGACGGGGCCGCCATCACCATCGACCTGCGGACGCTGGCGTCCGACGCCGAGACCGCAGCAGCGGGGCTGGAGTATGTGGTCGCGCCGATCTCCGCCAAGATCGGCACGCTGACCGCAACAGCGACTCGCGGCGTCTACTTCTTCCGCCCGGCGGCGAACTTCAACGGCACCGTCCCCCTCCGCTACACCGTAACCGACACCGGCGACATGGGGACGCCGACGCGCAGCAGCACGGCCACCTTCTCCGTCGTTGTCACGGCGGTGAACGACGCCCCGATCGCGAAGAGCGGCGCGCGGGCCATGAAGCAGAACGGCGCCCCCATCACCATCGACCTGCGCAGCCTGGTCAGCGATGTCGAAACCGCGAAGACGGGACTCGTGTTCCAGGTGCCGGTCCTGTCCGCGAAGCAAGGGACGCTGAAGGCGACCGCCACGCGCGGCGTCTATACCTTCCGCCCGGCGGCGAACTTCACCGGCAAGCTGGTGTTCCGCTACCGCGTGACCGATGCCGGCTCGCCGATGCTGACCAGCAGTGCCCTCTTCACCATCAACGTCAACCGGGTCGGCTAACGCGCTGGCGACGATGGGCGTGGCATGTCTCGCTCACTCGCCGTGTCAAGTCTCGCGAATGAACTTCTGCAACGTGTGGCACGATCCCGGAACCGCGCCGCTTCGGCCACCGGCAGTCCATGCCACCTCGGACACATAGATGTCGCCGTGCGAATCGACCCCGATGCCATGCGGCGCGAAGAAGTCGCCAGCGGCGCATGGGTCGTCGCCTCCACCGCAGCGTGCTTGCAGAACCCCCGCGCGGTCGAAGACGCTGACGCGGCCTCCGGTTTGATCGGGCGCAGCGACGCCGGTCCCCGGCCAGCGGCCCGCGCGAAAACCCAGCTCCGCGACATAAACATTGCCATCGCTATCGATGAAGACCTGGCAGGGACGGGCGACATCGGTCCATTCGGCGCGAAAAACGCCGTCCGGCGCGAACAACTGGATGCGGCTGTTCTCGCGATCCGCGACATGGACGGTTCCCTCCGCGTCGACCGCGATGCCATGCGGAACGTGGAACTGCCCCGGCCCGACGCCGGGTTCGCCCCACGATTGGATTAACTTTCCGTCGGCGCGGAAGCGATGGACGCGCGCGTTGCCGTAGCCGTCGGCGACATAGAGGTCGCCAGTGGGACTGGTCGCGACGTTGCAAGGGAAGTGGAACGGCGGGCCGGCGCGCTGGATGGTCCGGTAGTCGACGCTGGTAGCGCCGGTGTCGGAGGGCTTGCCGCTGGCGCCGAGCGTGAAGCGGAGCGTGCCGTCGGGAGTGAACGCGCGGACGGTGTGGTCGAAGTCGTCGGTGCAGTAGACGGTGTCGTCCGGCCCGATGAAGATGCCGTGCGGCCGAGCGAAGATCCCTTCGCCCCAGGATGACAGGAGCGTGCCGTCGCGGTCGAAGACTTGAACGGGGCTTGGGCCGCGCAGGAAGACATGGACGCGGTCCTTCGAGTCGCAAGCGACGGCGACCGCTTCGCCGAACGGGCCGTTGGCGGGAAACTTCGCCCAGCGCTCGTCGACGCGGTAGCAGAAGCGGCCGGCGCCGAAGGTCTTCGTGTTCATCGTGGTTCACCTGCTCGCGTGAGGGATGCCGAACTGCAGGCCGATCCTACAGGCTGTCGGCTGGGTTGTACCATGAAAAAGAAGGCGAGCGTTCTGCTCCTCTCTCCCTCCTTCCCTGAGACGATCCCCATGAAGATCTCCCATGACCGACTGCGGAACTGGACGACGAACCTCTTCCACGCGGCCGGCTGCGACCGCGCTGAGGCGGAGCGCGTCGCCGAGAGCCTGGTCGAAGCGAACCTCGTCGGCCACGACTCGCATGGCGTGATCCGCGTGCCGACCTACGTGCAGTGGCTGCGCGACGGCAAGGTGCTGGCGGGGCGCTCGATCCAGGTCGCGTTCGAGAACGACGTGATCGCCGTGGTCGACGGGCAGTTCGGGTTCGGCCAAACCATCGGCGCGCAGGCCATGCGGCTCGGCGTCGAGAAGTCGGCCAGGCACGGCGTCGCGGTCGTCGCGCTGCGCAACTCCGGCCACCTCGGCCGCATCGGCGAATGGCCCCTCATGGCCGCCCAGGCGGGCAAGCTGTCGGTCCACTTCGTCAACACCACCGGCGCCGGCATCCTCGTCGCGCCCTTCGGCGGCGTCAACCGGCGCCTCTCCGCCAACCCGATCGCGGCGGGAATCCCTGTCACCGGGCAGGCGCCGATCCTGCTCGACATGTCGGCCTGCACCATCGCGGAGGGGAAGATCCGCGTCGCGCTCAACAAAGGTGTGGCTGTGCCGGAGAACTGCATCCTCGACTCCAAGGGCCAGCCGACCACCGACCCGCGCGTCTTCTACGCCGATCCGCCGGGCGCCATCCTGGGCATCGCGGGGCACAAGGGCTACGGCCTCGCCGTCCTGTGCGAAGTGCTGGCCGGCGCCCTCACCGGCGGGGGCTGCAGCAACCCAGCCAACGCGGGCCGCGTCGTCAACGGCATGCTGTCGATCCTCATCGACCCGTCGTTCTTCCAAAGCGATCCCGCCTTCGCCGCCGAAATCCGCCGGTTCATCGACTGGGTGAAAAGCTCCGAGAAGTCGACGCCCGGCGGCGAGATCCTGATGCCCGGCGAGATCGAGGAACGCACCAAAACGCAGCGTCTCAAGGACGGCATCGAACTCGACGACACGACGTGGTCGCAGATCGAGGCGACGTCGGACAGCCTGGGCGTGGTTCGCGACGATTCCTGATCCACGGCCGTTCGCCGTCGCGTCCCGGAAAATCGCGAAAAAATCCGGCCCGGTGGCGGCGTTGCAAGGCACTACTTCTAGGCGAGCAAAATTCGCGGGAGCAGAACGGTCATGGCGAGCAGCACGGGAACAGTGATCCAGAAGCAGATTCGCGGGATGGTGGCGGCGCAGTGCCCAAGCGCCGACGCCCACCTGCTGCAGCGGTTCCTCGCCGACCGTGACGAGGCAGCCTTCGCCGAACTGGTGAAGCGGCACGCCAACATGGTTTTCGGCGTCTGCCGCAGCGTCCTGAAGCACCAGCAGGACGCCGAGGACGCGTTCCAGGCAGCGTTCCTTGTGCTGGCACGCAAGGCGGCGGCAGTCCGCAAGCAAGCGTCGCTCGGCAGCTGGCTGCACGGCGTCGCCTATCGGCTGTCGCTGAAGTCGGCGGCGCGCACAGGCAGGCGCCGTGAACGTGAATCGATCACGGTCGAACCAGCCGCGTCGGAGCTGGGGGACGATCTCTCGGTGCGCGAACTGCGCCGCGTCGTCCACGAGGAAATGGAACGGCTCGGCGAGGTTCACCGCTCGACGCTGCTGCTCTCGTACTGGGAAGGCAAGACGCGCGACGAGGCCGCCGAGCAGCTCGGCATGACGGCCGGCGCCTTCAAGAAACGCCTCGAACAAGCTCGCCAGATTCTGGGAAGCCGGCTCGCTCGTCGCGGGCTTGCGCTGTCCGCGCCGCTGTTCGCCGTGCTGCTCTCGTCGAGCGGCGTGCAGGCGGCGCTGCCCGGTCCCCTTCTTTCTTCCACCGCGCACGCGGCGTTCGCATTCTCCGTCGGTGAAGCCGCCGGAGCGACGCCCGCCGCCGTCGCGCTCGCTCAAGGAGCGATCCAGATGATGAACTTCACCAAATGGGCGACCACCGTCGCCGCAGTCCTGTTGCTGGCCGGCCTCGGTGCAGGCCTGGGACTCGGCGCCTACCATCTCACCGCTGCCGGAGACGGCGGCGCGGCTGCGGGACCGAAACTGGTCGGCATCGGCAAGGCTGCCAGCACCGACAAGGAACGCCTCGTCGGCACCTGGCGCGTCATTGAAGGGAAGGCCGACGGATCGACGGCAGTGCCCGCCGAATTTGTCACGTTCGCACGGGTCACATTGACCATGGAAGGGACCTTCGCAGTATCGCTTGTCGAGGACGTCAAGAAGGGGAAGTTCGACCTCGTCGCAGCGGGCCAGGTCGACCTCCATGTGGACAAGGACAAAGCCCTCGGCATCTACCAGTTCGACGGCCCCGACCGGCTCAAGGTCTGCCTCGCCGGCCATCCGATTGATCGCCCCGCCGCGTTCAAGGCGGAGAAGGGGAGCGGCAACATCCTCATCTCCCTCGTCCGCGCCAAGCCCGGCGAGGAGAAGCCCAGTCCCGCCGAACTCGCCAAGCTCAAGCCTGACATCGACCGCGTCAAGGAGGCGGCCGCCCGCACCGTCAGCGTCAACAACCTCAAGCAGATCGGGCTGGGGTTCCACAATCTTCACGACACCATGAACGCGTTCCCCGCCCACGCGATCTACAGCAAGGACGGCAAGACGCCGCTGCTGAGTTGGCGCGTCGCCATCCTGCCCTACATCGATCACAGCGACTTGTACCGGGAGTTCAAGCTCGATGAGCCGTGGGACAGCGAGCACAACAAGAAGCTGATCGAGAAGATGCCACGGATGTACGTCACCGGCGGCGCCAGCAAGGCGAAGCCCGGCGAGACCCACTACCAGGTCGTCACCGGCCCCGGCACCCTCTTCGACGGCGCCAAGAAGCCGCAGATCCGGGACATCACCGACGGCACCTCCAACACGGTCCTGGCGATCGAGGCGAAGAACCCCGAGATCTGGACCAAGCCGGCCGACCTGACGCTGCCGAAGGACAAGGACAAGCTGCCCGCCGTCGGCGAGAACTTCACCAACGGCTTCAACGCTCTTATGTGCGACGGCTCGGTGCGGTTCGTTGTCCGCACGGTCGCCCCGGCTTCGTTCCGGGCGTTCGTCACCCCCTCCGGCGGCGAAGTGATCGGCAACGACTGACCGTCATTAACAATGAAAGCCCAGGGACGCCCGTCCCTGGGCTTTCGGCGGTTCTACGCTGCTCGAAGTGGGAGAGAACTGGTTCGCGGCTACTACTTCCGCAGGCGGTCGATCAGGTACGCTTGCGAGTTCGCGTACTGCGGGTGCGGCTGGCCGGGATAGGTCAGGATCACCTCGATCCCCGTCGACTTCATCCGCTCCGCGAGCAGCATTCCGAGCAGCGCGGAGTGGGTCGGGTCAGTCTGGTTCTCCCCCTTCACGGGCGGCACCTTCTGGCTGGGGTATTCGAGGAACAGCGGCGGGTCGTCCTTCGAGACGTGCTCGATGGGGGAGTATTGCTTCAGCAGCGAAGCGACCTTCTCGCGGCCCGCGAGGAAGTCCTTGAAGTTGCCGAAGGCGAAGGCGTGGGATCCGTAGCCGTAGTTGGGCATCCACTCGCGCAGCTCCTTGGGATCGAGCGAGGTCTGCGCACCGTTGACCGCAGCGCAATGCAGTCGCGTCGATTCACGGGCGATGGGATCGTCGCTTTTGGGATCGGCGAGGTCGTCGTGCAGCGCCAGCCAGAGCGAGGAGCAGCCGCCCGCCGAACCGCCGGTTGCGCCGATGCGTTTCTTGTCGAGGTTCCATTCCTTGGCTTTGGAGCGGATCGTCTGCAAGGCGCGCGCGGCGTCTTCCAGCGGGGCCTTCACGGGCGGGTCGATCTTCAGCTCGGCCGCCTGCTTGACGTAGCGGTAGTTGATCGCTGCGACCGAGATTCCCGCGTCGAGGTACTTTTGGATCGTGGCGGCGCCAAGGCTGCTCTTGTCGCCGTTCTGCCAGCCGCCGCCGTGGATGAAGAGGACGAGCGGCGTGGGCGTCTCGGACTTCGCCTGCCAGAAGTCGAGCACCTGCCGGTCGTGGCTGCCGTAGGCGAATGCGGCGGCGGTCGGCGCGGGCTGCTTGGGGGGCTGTTTCTTTTTTTCCTTGTCCTTGTCCTGGGCGAACGCGGGCAGCACGCTCGCAACGAGTAGCAGCAGGGTAAGCGTGAATCGCATTTCAGCACTCCGGAAACGTGAGTCGATGGCGACACCGGCCGCATTATCGACTGGTGCCCTTGGCGTGTCAAAACCGAATTCGCTCACCCCCGAACTTTCCGTCGCCTCGGTGCGGCGTCACTTTTTCCAGTAGTCGGGGAGGCCGGGCTTGGTCTCGCGCAGAATCTCCAGCACGGCTTGACGGTCCTCTGCGGACAGGTGCGCGAAGGTCGCCGACTGGTCGCGTCCTGAAAGCACCTCCCACAGCCGCAAGTACACGCGGTCCTTTGCGTCGGTCGGCAGGCCGTCGAACGTGCGGGTGTAGACGAGGTAGCTGAGCGGGTAGCGGAACAGGCGCGTTCGCAGGTCGAACTCGCGCAGGGAGCGTTTCGTGGAATCGAACGGCCCGCGTGCGGCGAACTCCTTCGCGAACGCCGACGTTCCTGCGACAGGCTCCTCCAGCGGTGCTTCCTTGCAGAACAGCAGATATTCGACGAGCGGCTCGCAGGCCTGGTAGATGCGCCGCACCACGCCCTCGGTCCATTCGTCCTTCGGCCTGCCGAGCGCGAGGTTCGTCTCAGCCTGCTCGGCCAGCGCTTTGCGCGTCAGCAGGTTGGCCTTCACCAGCCGGTTGTGCCCTTCGCACTGGTGTTCGAGCACCATCAGCGCCACCAGGTCGCTGTGGGGCGCGAGATAGTTCGAGGTCGCGAAGTAGGGCTTCAGGTCGATGACATTGGCCGCTCCGATTGTCCGCGTTGCAACCCGGTCGTCGAACATCTGGTTGCCCAGGTGCGACTGCTTGCCGCTCGTGCCGGTGACGTACCAGCCGCCCCAGCGGTCGCCGAAGGGGGTCGAGTGATCGACACGTTTGGTGCCGCGCGAGAAGATCGGCTCGCCGCTGCGGTCGGGCGACACCGAGCGGATCAGATGGCCCGGCAAGCCCTGGTTCGCCGACGAGGCGTGGCACAGCAGGCAGTTCTCCGTCTGCCGCAGGATGCTGCCTTCCTTCACTTCGTTCTGGTCCAGCGTGTAGAACGCCGTGCCGAGGTTCGGGTCGGCGGCGGCGATCTCCAGCACGTCGCCTCGCAGGCAGAAGCCAACGGTCACTTCGTCGTTGAAGTAGAGCGCGCGCGGCGTCCGGGGACTGATCCGCGAACGCTGCAGGCTGGTTCGGGAAAAGACGAGCACTTGCGACGAGATCGGCACGTCGAGATTCTTCAGCAGCGACTCAAGATAGCCGCGGCTGCCGTCGTGCTTGAGCGCCGCCTCCCCGGTGCGGATTCTGCGACTCAGCACGGCGATGGCGTTGTCGGGTTTCGCGGCCCGGTCGTTGAGCGTCGGCCCGTCCAACTCGCCCGCCCAGGCAGGTGCGGAGCAAGCGAGAAGCACGGCAGCGAGACCTTGAACCGTGAGGATTCTCATGGCGACCTCAAATTGGATGTTTATGTCCTGTATGGTAGCAGGCCAAACATGCCCATGCAAGGGAAGATCGCAATTCGATACTTGGCGCGGGCGGGAATGAGGCGCTTTTCAGAGCCACGACTGGTAAGGAGTGGCTGGCCCTGCGCGGCGATTCTGACTCAGGGCGTGGGATTCGGGTTAGAAGCTGTTTCAAAACTTCGCGAGTCGCAACTTCTTTGCAACGGCGAGCGGCGCGGCGTAAGCCCGCCGTGAAAAACCGCAACGATGCGTGGAGTTTGCGACGAC
>JAYSSW010000289.1:0-4487 GCA_043720335.1 Planctomycetia bacterium | reverse complement strand
CGCGTCCGGTCGGCCACCACCCACACCGGCGCGGCGGGCAGCTCGCCCACGATCGTCAGCCCCTGGTGGTCCAGCGCGCTCTGCAGGTCGCCCACCGCCAGCCTGGCCAGGTTCGCCAGGTCGAGGGGCTCGCGGTGCAGCGTGATCTTCTGGTGCGTGATGCGGAACACGTCGAGCAGGTCGTCCACCAGGCTCGCCAGGATGCCCGACTGCCGGTCCAGCATCTCCCACGGCTCGCGCAGCGACAGTTCGCCCGGCCCGCGCGGCTCGAGCAGGTACAGCGCGTTGCGGATCGCCGCCAGCGGGTTGCGCAGCTCGTGCGACAAAAGCGCCAGGAACTCGTTCTTGCGGCGGTCGGCCTCGTGCAGGTCCTCCTCGATGCGCTTGCGCTCGGTCGCGTCGACCGTCACCCCGTCGAAGCGGGTCGGCTTGCCTTCCGAATCGAAGAAGCAGCGCCCGATGGCGCGGACCCAACGGACCTGCCCCTCCGGCGAGACGGCGCGGTAGTCCATGTCGAACGGCGCGCCCGTCTGGATCGAGCGCTCGATCGCCTCGCGGGTGCGCTGCCGGTCGTCGGGGTGCAGGCGGTCGTAGAAGGTCTGGATCGTGACCTCGGATTCGGACGACAAGCCGAAGTGCTCCTTGCAGCGGTCGTTCCAGATCAGCTTGTCGAAGGGGAGGTCGCAGTAGAACAGGCCCAGCCCGGTGCTCTGCACGACCAGTTCGAGGCGTTCGCGGCTGACGCGCAGCGTCTCCTCCGCCTGGCGCCGCTCGCTGATGTCGCGGGCCACGCCGCACAGGTGGGCGCGGCCGTCGAACTCCAGCCGGTTCCAGGTCAACTCGACCGGGTAGCGCGTGCCGTCCTTCCGCCGGAAACTCGTCTCGTGCGGCGCGGCCCGCTTCTTGTCCGCCAAGTCCCGCCCCAGGGCTTGGAACCTTTCCAGGTCGAAGCCGTCCTGCACCTCCCCCAGTCCCATTCCCGTCAGCTCCTCCTCGGCGTAGCCCAGGCACTCGGCGGCGCGGCGGTTCACGTGCGTCAGCCTTGCGCTGTCCGCGTCGGCGCAGAAGCAGACGTCCGACGACGAGTCGCTCATCGCCTGGAAGCGGAGGATGTCCTCCTCGGAACGCTTGTGCCGCGTGACGTCGGTGCTGATGCCCAGCAGCGACACGACCCGGCCCGCGCTGTCCAGCTCGGGGACGAAACGGTCGGTGTACCGGCGCGTCCCCTGCGGCCCGGCGACGCGGTACTCGACCTGCCCCACGACCCCGGTCGCCAGCGCCTGCCGGCTCGCCGCGTCGAGCAGCCTCGCCGCGTCGTCGGGCATCCCCGCCTCGGCGCGGGTGCGCCCCAGGCACGCCGCCGCCGCCACGCCGTTGCGCTGCGCCCCGGACGGGCTGAGGTAGAGGTGCCTCAGGTCGAGGTCGAGCCGGTACACCAGGTCGGGGATGTTCTCGACCAGCCGCGCCAGCTCCTGCTCGCTCCGCTTCAGCTTCTCCTGGACCTGCTGCCGCTCGGTGATGTCGCTGACGATCGTGACGGCCGCTCCGACGCGCCCGTCGACGGGCGTTTCCGGGGCGTAGGAGCAGTGCATGACCCGGCTTCCCCCGTCCTGCAGCTCCGCCAGCGCCTGCGCCCGCGTCTCGCCTTGTCGCCATTGCACGAGGATCCAGCAGAGCAGCCCCCCTTCGAGCAAGTACAGGACGATGCGCAGCATGGCCGCGCCGAAATCGACCCCTTCGGCGTGGGGCGGCGCGAAGAGCAGCTCCCCGCCGACCGCGCAGAGCACCGCCGCCAGGATGCCGGGACCGAAGCGGCCCTGCCAGGAGCACAGGGCGACGGCGGCGAACGTCAGCAGGTGCGGAGCGTCGCTTCCGAGCACGGGGACGAACAGCAGCCGCAGCAGCAGCGCCGCTCCCACCGCGAGCGGCACCACGCCGTAGCTGGCCAACGTCGAACGCACGCCCCTCATGAACCGACTCCGTTCTGCTTTCCTCTCGCCGAGACGGTTGGCCCCGGCAACGAGGAAGCGGCGGCCCCCCCAGGAGCAGGCGCCGTCACAAGGAATACTCAGCAATTGACGTGCCGTGCGCCCACGGGCCGCTCGCGGAGCGGTGGATCGCGAGGGACGAACGCGCCGATTCTGCGGCATTGTCCTTCTTCAACCTTGCTTGTCATCCGCAAGCCCCAGGATGAGCGAAGCGATTCCTGGGGGTGACGTGCCGCAAGGTTCGACCCCCACCAATCGCGTTGCTCATGGTGGGGCTTGGAATCCATCAGCGCAACAAAAAAAGCCCCGGAACTTGCGTTCCGGGGCTTCGGAGAGGCGGTTCGACCTTACGCGGTGATGATGTTGTCGGCGTGGTGCTCCTCGAAGACGGCGCGGATCTTGGTGGCGTCGGCGGAGTCGCGGGGGCGGACGCCGATGACGACGCCGCCTTCGCGGAGGGCCTGCTCGTAGGCGTGGGCGTTGGACTCCGGGATGCCCAGGCCGACGAGGCCGCCGATGGCGCCGCCCGCGACCGCGCCGGCTCCGCCGCCGGCGAGGGCCGCGACGATGGGGCCGGCGACGATCAGGCCGAGGCCGGGGATGGCGATGCTGGTGCCGATGGCGACGATGGCGGCGATGGTGGCGCCGACCGCGGTGCCGATCGCGCCGCCGGTGGCCATGCCTTCGGCGGCGTGGGTGCCGGAGCTGATGCGGCCTTCCTCACGCTCGTCGAAGAGCTTGCGGGTGCGGTCGGACATCAGGACGTTGATCTCGTTGGTGGCGTAGCCTTCCTCGCGCAGCCATTCAAACACCTCGGTGGCGTCGGCGCGTTCGCGGAAGACGGCGGTCAGCATGGATTCCTTCGACATGGCAAAGCTCCTTTGGAGGTGGGACAGACCGGGTCGCGGGTGAGCGAGATGTTCGCCACGCTTGCGTTCCCCGTGGAGGAAACTGCAAAGCAACCGCTGTGCCAAACTTCCAAGGAATCGGCGCGTTGCATGGATTCGGCTTCCCGCAGCCGAATCCCCCATGCCGTTGGACCCTGCCGGCATGCCGCGCGGAGGGCATGCGCAGCGCGCTGCCCATGTTCGGCGTGTCGGCTGCGCGTCCCGGTCCGATCGGGGCGGATTTGACGATGTTTCTGCAGCGGCGCGTCGTTTGCAAGTCTCGGATCTGCACTCCCGAAGGTCGGGAGGAATTTCCAGCGTGATATCGCATCTGCAAGGGGATCGACATGAAGAACCTGCTCATCCTGGGCGTCGCGGTCGTGATGGTTGGCGGTCTGGCCGGAGGCTCGACGGCGGGCGTCAAGAAGATCGACGCGCCGGTCGACGACGCCTTTCTCATGAAGGCGGCGGATTGGAACAAGGCCGCCATCGACGCCAGCAAGATCGCCGAGCGTCAGGCGTCCAGTGTCGAGGTGAAGAACCTCGCCACGCACATGGTGAAGGAGCACACCGAGTGCTATGAAAAGCTGGCCACGCTCCTCAAGACGCGCAAGGTCGGCATCGTGTCGGGGACCGACCCCGCGGTGAAGGAGGAGCTGAAGCGCCTCGCCAAGCACGAGGGCGCCGCCTTCGACCGCGCCTACATGGAGTGCGTCGTCAAGGAACACCGCAAGGCGATCGGCATGTTCGAGACGCAGGGGACCGCCGGCAAGCAGGCGGACATCCGCACCTTCGCCGCCGAGGCGCTGCCCACGCTGCGCCAGCACCTGACGCAGGCCGAGAAGGTGCAGAAGGCGCTGCCCCAGCAGTAGCCAGTCGCCGCCGAACATAACGACGAAGAAGGGCCTTCCAAGCGAAGGCCCTTTTTTTGCGCGCGCGTCGCTCGGCTCGCCGCGATTTCATTCGCCATCGCGTCGCGCGGTCGTTAAGCTAACGCCACCGCGACGCATTGCCGGTTCAGCTCCTCACCTCCCCCGCTCCGTCTGCGTGCGCGTTCGCCTCCGGCTCCCCTTTCCAACGCACCGAGGAAGCACCACCATGAACGTCTCCAAGAGATGGCTGCTCGCTCTGGCGGTTCTCGCCGTCGCCCGCGCCGCCGCCAGCGCCCAGGACGACCTGGCCGACTACCGCACCGTCGACCAGCTCGTCGCCACCAAGATCGCCAAGGCGGCCAGCACGGCAAGCACGCAGCCCGGCTACCTTGGCATCCAGTTCTCGGCCCAGGCGAAAGGCAGGACCGTCGTCGAGGCGGTCGCCGGCGATTCGCCCGCCGCCAAGACCGGCTTCCAGGCCGGCGACGTGGTCGTCGAGGTCGCAGGCCAGAAGGACGTTTCGCCCGACCAGCTCCGCGCCCTGCTCCAGACGCGCTCGCCCGGCGAGACGCAGGCGGTGACGGTGCGGCGCGGCAAGGAGACGGTGAAGCTGGAGCCGACGCTCGTCGCCGTCAGCCGCGTCATGCAGGCGGGCAAGCAGAAGGCCGTCCTCGGCGTCCAGCTCGGCGATCCCAAGGAGAACGGCGGCGTCCCGCTCTCCAAGGTCACCGACGGCATGC
>JAYSSW010000288.1:0-2053 GCA_043720335.1 Planctomycetia bacterium | reverse complement strand
TCCGCCTCAATTACGAGGACACGCTCCTACATTTTCGACAGGGCCAGCGCCTTGTTCGGGCTGCGAAACTTGTAGTGTGGGACCAACGGCGTTTCGCCGCGCCGGCCCACCATGAATTCTCGACGTTTCCTGATGGTGGGCCGGCATTCGAAGCGAGCTGGTCCCACCAAACGTTGAAAAGGCGATGGCCTTGGATTTTAGAAGCATCTCTTGCAACGAATTCCAGAATTGTCTATTCAGTGTCCGCCTCGCCCAGACCGGGTTGAGGCACACAAAGCATTCCCCGATAGCTCAATTGGTAGAGCGAGCGGCTGTTAACCGCTAGGTCCTAGGTTCGAATCCTAGTCGGGGAGCTTTCTGGACGGTTATGCGAACCAAACCGTCCTGGGTTAACACATGCGGAGCCGTTCTCGCTTGCGGGGATGGCTCCGTTTGTCGTTTCCGGGCCTGGATTTGAGTCGTCTGGCCCGTTGTCGCCGCCGAAATCGAAGCCCCGGTCGGGCCGAACTTCCGGGAACAGCCGCATGGCGTAGGAGCCGGTCCGTGTTGCTGAGTCGATCATCCCGAGTTCGACGACTTCGATGTAGTGCTGGAGGATTTGCAACCGCTCTTGCGGCGTTGCCGATTCCAGTAACTCGCCGATGTCCTGCCAGCTTTCCAGGAAGGTGCGGGCATCGTCGTTGACCCGCTCGACCGGTGCCTGCCGCTTGGCGATGCCCGAAAGATTGCTCTTCAGTTGCCCCTCTTCCGTTTCCAGCCGCTCAAGTTCGGCTTGAACGCTGGCAAGTCCCCGCGTGCCGAGTGACTTCAGCACCTCGACCAAGCGACCGATGTCGGCACGGACTTGAGCCAGCCTGCGGCGGGCCATGTCTTCTTCGTCGCGGAGCCGCACCGCTTCTCCCCCGAGGCAACACAACGCTTCCTGAACGATGCGGTCGCGGGCCTCGACCATCCGTCCGAGGTCACGAATGCGGCCAACCAGTGCGTCTTCGAGTGCCACTGCCGGGATACGGGAGGATTGGCAGGAGTATTTGCCGCCCTCGTGCGTCTGCCGCGTGCAGACGTAGTAGTAGTTCACGTCCGTGCGGCCGTGGGCGGATGCCCCGACCATGTGTGCCCCTCACTGGCACCGCAGCAAACCGGAGAGCAGGTACACCCGCCCCTTCGGCTTCTTGAGGTTCATGCGACGCACCAGCGTCTTGCCGATCTGGAGTTGCACGCGGTCGTACTGCTGGCGGGGAATGATCGGCTCGTGGCAGCCCTCTTTAACCGAGTCGCCCCAATGAATGTCGCCGAGGTAGATGGCGTTGCGGAGGATGCCGATGACCTTCTGTTTGGTAAACAGGTTGCCGCCAGGCTGCTTGTCTGAGCGGGTGCGATAGATCGGAAGGCGAATGCCGAGGTCGTTCAGCCGCCGCGTGACCGCACCGGCAGAACCGAGTTCGTCGAAGGAATCAAAGATGCGGCGAACGATTGCAGCACCGGTGGGGTCAATCTCCAGCTTGCCGGGATCGTCGGGTTGCGAACGGTAGCCGATGACGTGCCCGCCGTTCCACAGGCCACGGTCCGCTCGGTCACGCATGATCGAGAAGGTCCGCTCGGCGGTCATCTTCCGCTCAAGCTGGGCGAAGACCATGATGAGTTGCACCATCGCCTCGCCCGTCGGCATCGACGTGTCAAACTTTTCCCGCAGGCTGCTGACGTTGACTTCGTGTTCGGCGAAGAGCGCCCACAGGTCAACGAAGTCTTTCAGACTTCGCGTGATGCGATCAAGCTTGAAGCAGATAACGAGGTCGATCCTGCCAGCGGCAATGTCGCGCTTGAGCCGCTGGAGTTGCGGGCGGTTCTGGTCCTTCGCGCTCTTGCCGGCATCGACGTAGAATTCGAGCGATTCGACGGTGAGGTTCTCGCGGCGTTTACGGAACTCGACCTCCTGTTCGATCTCGTGCTGCTGGGCGATCAGGCTGTCGCCTTCCGTAGCCTGACGCTGCGACGAGACGCGGACGTAACCGGCGATCCGCAGGGGCTTGTCTTCACATTTTTTCTCGGCTCG
>JAYSSW010000287.1:0-2055 GCA_043720335.1 Planctomycetia bacterium | reverse complement strand
CAAGATCCCCACGGAGCACCGAGAGAAACTGCAGTCCCTGATGACGCACCATTTCCAGACCTTCAAGCCAGCCTCATTCTTGGCCGCGTAGCGTATAGCAGCGGGGGGAGAGGGGGGCCGAACGAAGCCGCCTCGCCGTTCACCGAACAACACGGGTAAGTTGTTGCCGCCCGCTCGCCTTGTGATGCCACGCTCTATCGCGGGTCGGGGCGCAGCTGGCATTCCATGCAGGCGGGGCAGATGGTGTGGCTGATGTCGGCCTCGGTGTGCCTGACGAGGTAGGTTTCCAGCCTTTGCCATTCGCCCTGCTCGTCGCGGATCTTCTTGCACCAGGCGCAGAGGTTGACCAGCCCGCGCAGCGTCTTGATCTCGGCGTTCGCGGAAATCAGCTGCTGCACCGTCGCGTCGAGCTGGGCGGTCCGCTGGCGCACCCGCTGCTCCAGTTCCGCGTTCAGGACGCGGACCTCCGCCTCCGCCCGCTTCAGTTCGGTGACGTCGACGAGGAGGTTCACCGCGCCGACGATCCGGCCGAGTTCGTCGAGGAAGGGATGGGCGTGCGCCAGGGCCGTGCGGCGGCTGCCGTCGGGGCGCTCGATGACGATCTCGCGCTCGTGGTACGCCACGCATTCCTGCAGCGACCGCGCCATCCAGCACTGGCTGTGCGGGACGGGGTCGCCTTCCGTGGTGAAGAGATTGAACGACCCGCAGTAGCGGTCGGCCAGGTCGTGGAGCTTCGGCTGCCTGCCCCATAGGGCGGCCGCCGGCGGGTTGAAGGCTGTGATGCGACCTTCGGAATCGCAGGTGTACGCCGCCGTCGGCAGGAGTTCCAGCAGACGGAGGAAGGGCGGATCGCCAGCGTGCGGGAACCGCGCCGCGTGCCGTTCGTCAACGATTTTCATGATGGCGCCTTTCACTCCTGGGCGGAGTGTCTCGCAGGAAGGACGCGGTCGCTTATCCGCCGGGGCGGCCGGGGACGGCGCAGCGTCCGGACTGCTCGAGGGGGTGGGCATGAAGGGATGCGGTGGATGCGGGGCGTGCTGATGCGCGACAGGAGCGCAACGCCTGCGGGGATGATCCTACACCAGAGGTGAAGGACTTGCCAGGGCAGTTTACTGGATTCTTCGCATTCGCGGCAGCGGCATGCAAGGCGGGAGGAAGAGGAAGCCGCTTCTCAGCGTCCGATGATCGACAGGGCCTTCTGCAGCGGGGCGCGTGAAACGAAAACGGCGGGGACATGCCCGCCGCCCGCTGGATCCGGGATGGCGGGGCGTGCGTCACTCGTCGCTGGCCAGGCTGACGCGCGGTGCCGGGGTTTCGATGGCGGGCAGGGCGGCGGCGCTGCCCCGTACCGCGTACTCCAGATGCTCGTACATCTCCTCGAGCGGGGCGGAGACCGGCGGGCTGGTGTAGATGCCGCGCAGCTGGTGGCCTTCGCGCGGGCTGCGGTAGTAGAGGCACGAGGAGGCGTCGTTGTAGCAGTGGACGTCGGCGCGGTGGACGAAGCGGCCGACGCGACCCCACTTGCTCTCGACCACCACGATGCCCTCGCCGGTGGCGCCCCGGACGATGGCGGTGTGCAGGACCTTGCCCGTGTCGTCGCGGTAGACGGCGACGTCGCCGGCGCGGGGTCGGGCCACCTCGACGTAGCCGTTGTCAGCGAGGATCAGCGGCACGTCGTCGCCGCCGAGGCAGTAGTGCCCGGCCGTGAAGACGTAGCCGTGGCAGTTGCAGTTCTGCCAGCCCAGCGGCAGATGGATGACCTGGTCGAACAGGCCCTGGCGCTGCAGCATCGCCAGCTGGCACTCGAAGAGCTGGGCGAGCGAGTCGCTGGGGTTCTCCAGCAGCGCCACGGCGACGACACGTCCCTGGTCGGTGCAGAGGGGGCTGGATGGAACGGGGTTCGTCTTGAGCGCCGTCTCCGCCAGCAGCGCGTCGCTGTCGAGCAGGTCGTCGGCCGAGAGCAGGTGGCTGGGGTCGGCCTGGGTCGCGACCAGCCACGCGGCGAAGCCGACGCCGGCGACGAACACCAGCCCTGCGCCTCCCTTGCGGCCTTTC
>JAYSSW010000286.1:0-2056 GCA_043720335.1 Planctomycetia bacterium | reverse complement strand
GCCCCCGGGCTGCACCAGCGTCGCCCAGCTGCCGTGCCAACGCAAGGGCTGACGGGCTTCGCCTCGAACCGCCGCCGACATGATCCCGCTGTACCGCGACCCCTGGTTCACGTTCCGCTTCGACGAGGCGCGCCGCGTCGACGCCTTCTTCGT
This sequence comes from Planctomycetia bacterium, assembly GCA_043720335.1. GTDB lineage: Bacteria > Planctomycetota > Planctomycetia > Gemmatales > Gemmataceae > JAYSSW01. Next base: position 1,903 of record JAYSSW010000286.1, on the reverse strand, counting down.
CGAAGGCGTGGAGCCGGGCACGCGCGTGGCGATCCACGTCCTCGACCCGGCCACGCAGTCGCCCGGCGCACTCCTCGCTGTCGCGGTCGTGGGCGAAGCGGGCAAGGTGGCGCTCGCGGAGCCGATCGTCGTGCAGGCGGGCGAAGGCTTCCTGGTGATGCCGCTCGACGCGTGACCGCACCATGCCGAACCGCCAGGCCAGCGCGATCCTTCAGAACCCGCAGTCCGCCAGTTTCTGCAGCAGCGCCGCGTAGCGCGGCAGCGGGTCGCGGCCCAGGCCGCGGTTGACGCTCACCGGGTGCAGCCAGTTGACCAGGCTCAAATGGTCGCCGTCCCACACGTCGAGCGATTCGCCCCAGCGCGCCGACTCCAGCGCGACGACGCCGTCATTGGGGCCTTCCGCCTTCAGCACGATGTGGTACGGCAGCAGCCATTCGGGGTTCAAGAAGTTCCCGTCGTGCCGCCCCGCCACCGAGAAGTAGCGCACCTGCGGCGCGTCCAGGTTGCGGTCGTTGAACTCGCGGCAGTGGGGCCGCGTCAGGTCGTAGAAGGCCTGCGACGGGACGCCGAGAAAGTTGAGCGCCGGCTGCACCAGCCGGGCCAAACGACTGACGCCCCAGTCGGCGAAGCTGGTCCCCCGGTGCGGCGTGCCAAGCGTCGTCAGGCTCAGCACGCGGTCGGCCATGCCGAGACACGAAATCATGTGCCGCGCGTCCAGGCCTCCCATGCTGTGGGCGATCACATGCACCGGCTCGTCGGGCGAATAATGTTCGATGTAGCGTTTCAGCTGCTCCGCTCGCTGGGCGACTCCCCCCGTCGGCGACACTGCGGGAATCAGCACGCGGTTGCCCGCGATGGTCAGCCCCTGGGCGATTCCCGGGAAGTAATCGACGGTGACGCCCGCCAGCTGCAAGCGGTCGAAACCAAGCAGGCCGTGAACCAGGAGGATGGGGGAGCGGATTTTCGGGATGGCCATGTCGGAATCACGCGAACTTCATGTTGGTTTCTTCCCATCCTAAACCACGATGGGGTAAGCTACAAGGGAGCAGAAGTCCGTCGCCGCGATTTGCTTTCCCCAGGAAGGCGACGTAGGCTTCGGGCAGAAGCCCGCCAGCGCGTCTCACCTTCCCTGGCAAAAGCGAGTCTTCCAATGGCTGACACCCTGCAGTTGGGCGAGAACCTCGCGGCGTACCTCGAAAGCCTGTCGCTGGACCCAGGCGCCCTTCACCCGTTCCTCTTCCAGTTCCGTTTCGACCGCCAGGGGAACGCCGAGCGCTTCGCCCACAAACTCACTCAGCGCGGCTACGTTTGTGAAGTCATGCCGGAGGACGGCGCTGGCGTTTGGCTGTGCCAGGCGGTCCGCTCCGCCCCGCTCGACATCGACGCCATGAACCTCGAAGGCGAACGCCTCAGCGGCTTGGCCGACCGCTACGAAGGCGAGTTCTGCTCCTTCGCCCTGCCGGTCCCCGACGACAACGAGTGCGCCCGCACGCTGCAAGCCGCCCTCCGCGTGCAAGCGGCCTTGGAACTGTACGAGGAAGGCGAGCTGGAGCAGGCCGACGAGTTGTTCGAGGAGAGTTTTGGCGCCGACCACGAATGCGACGAGCTGATCGCCACGCAGCGCGGCCTGATCGCGCTGAAGCAGGGCCGCAACGCCGACGCCATCCGCTGGCTGCGCGAGGCGCTGCACCTCATCCGGGACGGCTCCGAGAGCCGCGAGTTCCTCCAGGAAGTCCGCCTCAACCTCGGCGTCGCCTTCACGAACTCGCACCAGTTCGACGAGGCGGCGAAGTGGTACGAGCGCGTCCTGCTCGACGACCCCGACTGCTCGGCCGCCTACTACAACCTCGCCAGCACGTTCGCGAAGGCGAAGCAGCCGGAGGCGTGCGCCGCCCGTTTGCAG
>JAYSSW010000285.1:0-9392 GCA_043720335.1 Planctomycetia bacterium | reverse complement strand
CCGTCTGAGGCGGCGGGGTCAGCACCCGTGACAGCGCTACCCCGCCGCCTCAGACGGCGGCGGGCTTGATATTTCGACCATCAAATTTGTCTTCCCGCCTGCTGCCTTTTCTTCGTGATCCTTCGTGGTTCCAATTCTTCCCCCAGTTGCCTGCGGCATTCGCGGAGGCGTTGCGGTATAGTGACTGCCATCGCCAACGGGTTTCACCGCAATGCTGGAGGCTCTCCGCTCATGAAACGGTTCTCTCTCGTCCTGGCCTGCGTGCTGGGACTGCTCGTCATCGCCGCGGTCGGCGTCAACCGCGCCGGCCAGAAGGGGAAGCAGGACGTCCACGATCCTGCCAACGCGGTCGGCAATCTTGACATTCATCCCGAGGTGAAGGCGACGCTGTTCGCGTCCGAGCCGAAGATCACCAACCCGACCAACCTCGACATCGACCACCGGGGCCGCGTCTGGATCTGCGACGTGAAGAACTACCGGGGCAACAACGGCCGACGCCCCGAAGGCGACCGCATCCTCATCCTCGAAGACACCGACGGCGACGGCGTCGCGGACACCGTGAAGACCTTCTACCAGGGCCGCGACGTCGATTCCGCGATGGGCATCTGCGTCCTTGGCAACAAGGTCATCGTCTCCGCTTCGCCCAACGTCCTCGTCTTCACCTTCGACGAGAACGACAAAATCACCAAGAAGGAAGTCCTCTTCACCAAGACCGGCGTCCCGCAGCACGACCACTCCGCCCACAGCTTCCTCTTCGGCCCCGAGGGCAAGCTCTACTGGAACTTCGGCAACACCGGCCAAAGCGTCCACGACAAGAACGGCAAGCCGGTCGTCGATCTCGCAGGCAACGTCGTCAACGACAAGGCCAACCCCTACCGACAGGGCATGGCCTTCCGCTGCGACCTCGACGGCGCCAACTTCGAAGTCATCGGCCACAACTTCCGCAACAACTACGAACTCACCGTCGACTCCTACGGCACCGTTTGGCAGTCCGACAACGACGACGACGGCAACCGCGGCGTCCGCATCAACTACGTCATGGAGTTCGGCAACTTCGGCTACGTCGACGAGGTCACCGGCGCCGGCTGGCAGACCAAACGCACCAACATGGAGAGCGAAATTCCGCTCCGCCACTGGCACCTCAACGACCCCGGCGTCGTCCCCAACCTGCTGCAAACCTACCAGGGTTCGCCCACCGGCATCTGCATCTATGAAGGCGCGCTGCTGCCGAACGTCTTCCACAACCAGGTCATCCACTGCGACGCCGGCCCCAGCATCGTCCGCGCCTATCCCGTCACTGCCGACGGGGCGGGCTACAAGGCCAGCATCGTCAATATTCTCGACGGCCAGAAGAAGAACAACTGGTTCCGCCCCGCCGACGTCTGCGTTGCGCCCGACGGCTCGATCTTCGTCACCGACTGGTACGACCCCGGCGTCGGCGGTCACGGCCAGAAGGATCTCGACCGCGGCCGCATCTTCCGCGTCGCTCCGCCCGGCGTGAAATACACCACGCCGAAAGCCGATTTCAGCACGCTTGAAGGCTGCACCGAAGCGATGAAAAGCCCCAACGGCGCGACCCGCTACCTGGCGTGGACGAAACTGCACGAAGCTCAGGAAACGGCCGAGAAATCGTTGCTCACGCTATGGGCGTCGATGGTCCCGCACGAACGCGCCCGCGCCCTCTGGCTGCTCGGCAAAATCAAGGGGAAGGGCCAGCAGTACGTCGACGCCGGGCTGAAGGACGGCAGCGCCGACGTGCGCGTCGCGGCGATCCGTCTCGCCCGCCATCTCAAGCTCGACTTGCTCCCGATCATCATGCGGCCCGTGGTCTTGAGCGATCCCGACTCGAGCGTCCGCCGCGAGTGCTTCATCGCGCTGCGGCACAACTCGTCACCCTTGGCGCCCAAGGCGTGGGCGGAACTCGCGCTGCGGTCGATGACCAGCACCGACCGCTGGACGCTCGAAGCGCTCGGCATCGGCGCCGACAAGCAGTGGGACGCCTACCTCGACGCCTTTGTGAAGGAGATGGGCTCGCCGTTGAAGGCGATGCACAACGCCGACAGCCGGGCGGTCCTGTGGCGTTCGCGTGCGGCGAAGACGCCGGAATGGCTCGCCGCCATCATCGCCGACGAAGCAACGCCTGCCGAGGAGATTCCCCGCTTCCTGCGCGCATTCGACTTCCAGAAGGCCAGCGAGGCGAAGGACGCCGCGCTGGTGAAGCTCGCGTTCGGCAGCATGAAGGACGCGAAACGCCAGGCCTTCGTCTCCAGCGAAGCGATCTCCCGCTTGAAGAGCTTCGACGTGAAGTCCAACCCCAAGCACGCGGCCGTCGTCAACGCCATGCTCGACCGCTCCAAGGGGACGACGAGCTTCGTCGAGATGGTCGCCAAGTTCAACGTCGTCGACCGCTACCCGGAACTGCTGGCCCTCGCCCAGAAGTCGCCGAACGAGCAGATCGGCCTCGACGCGATGCGTGCGCTGCTGGAACGCAAGCAGCTCGACCTGGTCCGCGGCGGAATTGAAGGCAAGGACAAGGAAGCCGCTGTCAGCACGATCCAGGCGGTCGCCAGCTCCGGCAGCGAAGTCGGCAACGCGCTGGTCCTGCCGCTCGTCGGCGACGCCAAGGCGGACCTCGAGCTGCGCCGCCAGGCCGTCCGCGCCCTCGCCAAGAACAAGGTTGGCGCTCAACAACTGGTGAAGCTGGCGCAGAACAAGCAGCTCGCGAAGGAGCTGGAGACCGCCGCCGGGTCGGCGCTGCACCAGTCGGCGTTCAAGGACGTGAAGGCCCAGGCCGAGAAGCTGTTCCCGCAGCCCACGTCAAAGGACAACCGTCCGCTCCCCGCGATCAGCGACCTCGTGAAGCTGAAGGGCAACGTCGAGAACGGCAAGGCCGTCTACGCCAAGGCCGGCACCTGCGCCAACTGCCACGCCGTCAACGGCGAAGGCAAGGAGGTCGGCCCCGGCCTGTCCGAGATCGGCAAGAAGCTGGGCCGCGAGGCGCTGTACGAGTCGATCCTCTACCCCAGCGCCAGCATCAGCCACAACTACGAAACCCATGTCGTGGAGCTGAAGAGCGGCAACGTGCTGACAGGGGTCCTCGTCAGCCGCACGCCGACCGAGCTGACGCTGAAGGACGACAAGGCGCTGGTCCGCACGATCAAGATGGCCGAGATCGAAAGTGTGCAGCGTTCGCCGGTGTCGCTGATGCCGGCTGACCTGCACCGCAGCATTTCGACGCAGGAGCTGGCCGACCTGGTCGAGTACATGGTCACGCTGCGCGAAGCCCGCAAGTAGTCCGAGTCGCCGCCGCCAGCCTGGGATTTCTTTCCCGGGCTGGCGCGGCGATTGTCATTTCGCGGCCTGCTGTGCCGATGATATGATGGGGCGATGGAAGGAGGAACGCGATGAGTCCCGAAACGATGCCGCAGCCGTCGGCGTTCGAGTCGCTGGTGCCGGACTACGGACCTGAGACGAACTACGACGACTACATCACGGAGGACGACACCCCCGTGGACAACCCGTACAGCGAGAAGCAGCAGCGGTTCCTGGCGGGTTCGCTGCACGAGTCATGGAAAGGGCCGGGGGACGGCCGTCCCTTCGTGGCCATGTCGAACGTGGGGTTCTTCTACAAGCACAAGACGCCCGCCATCGTGCCTGACATGATGTTGAGCCTGGACGTTTCTCTGCCCGAGGACATCTGGCTCAAGCAGAACCGATCGTATTTCCTGTGGAACTACGGCAAGCCGCCGGAGCTGGTGGTCGAGGTTGTCTCGAACCGCGAAGGGGGCGAGCTGGACGACAAGCCGCGCATCTACGCGCGGTGCGGCGTGGACTGCTACATCGTGTGGGATCCCGAACTGCACCTTCGCGGCGAGAAGCTGCTCGTCTACGAGCTGGTCGATGGGAACTACCTGCGCATGCCGCAGTCTTGGTTCCCGAAGATCGGCCTGGGGCTGGTGGTCTGGCGCGGGCTGTACGAGGACATGCTCGACGACTGGCTGCGCTGGTGCGACCAGGACGGCAACGTGATGCCGACCGCCCAGGAACAGCTGGCCGCCGCGGTCGAACGCGCCGTCCAAGCCAAGAAGGACGCGCGCATCGCCGCCGAGAACGAGGCCAAGGCGAGGGACGACGCGACGAAGCACGAGGCACGCATTCAGCGTCTGCTCGCGCAGCTTCAAAAAGCGGGGCTTGAGCCGGAGAACGGCGAAGCCAAGGCGGAATGACTCGCACGTCGCAAAACGGAGGTGTCCGATGAGTCCCGAAACGATGCCGCAGCCGTCGGCGTGCTTCGATCCCGAAACGGTCGATTACGACTCCATCATCACGCAGGACGACGCTCCCATGGACAGTGTCTATTGCGAGATCCAGCAGCGTCTGCTTTCGGAGGCGCTGCTTTCCTCGTGGGCAGGGCCGGGCGACGGCCGGCCGTTCGTGGCGATGTCGAACGTCGGCCTGTTCTGCCATCCGAAGACGCCCGCCATCGTGCCGGACATGATGCTGAGCGTGGACGTGTCGCTGCCGGCGGACGTGCGTCCCAAGCGCAACCAGTCGTACTTCATCTGGAACTACGGCAAGCCGCCCGACGTGGTGATCGAAGTGATCTCCTTCACCGACGGGGACGAAAAAGGCGGCAAGATGACCCGCTACGCCCGCTGCGGCGTGCTGTACTACGCGATCTGGGACCGCGACCTGATCCTCCAGGACGTTCCGTTGGAACTGTACGTCCTCAAGGGGGACGCGTACGAACGGACGCTCGACACATCGATTCCGCTGGTGGGCTTGAAACTGGCCGCATGGCGCGGCACCTACCAGGACAACTTCAACCTCTGGCTCCGCTGGTGCGACCACGACGGCGTGCTGATCCCGACTGGCGCCGAGAGTGCGCGGCGAGAGAAGGCCCGTGCGGACGAGGCGACGGAGAAGCTGCGAATCGCGGGCGAGGGCGAAGCGAAAGCGAAGGACGACGCGGCGAAGCACGAGGCTCGCGCCCAGCGGCTGCTGGCGCAGCTTCAACGGGCGGGGCTTGAGCCGGAGAACGGCGAACACAAGGCGGACTGACGCATGCTGCGAATCCTGGGATCGCCGAAGAAACTGTGCGACGGCACGACGCGCCGCGAGATGCTCGTCGCTGGCGGCCTCGGCCTGCTCGGCCTGGGGCTGCCCGACTACCTGAGACTGCGCGAGGCGCAGGCGTCGCCGACGCGCGAGGCGCCGCGCAGCTTCGGCCAGGCCAAGGCGTGCATCCTGCTGTTCCTGTACGGCTCGCCCAGCCAGCTCGAACTGGCCGACCAGAAGCCCAGCGCCCCGGTGGAGATTCGCGGCGAGCTGGGATCGATCCGCTCGTCGCTGCCGGGCTGCGACGTGTGCGAGCTGCTGCCGAACACGTCGCGCGTCATGCACCACATGACGGTGGTGCGGTCGATGACGCACCCGCATCCGATCCACGGCGTCGCCTACGCCACGACGGGGACGCCGACCATCGACGTGCCGATGGAGCTGAACCCGCGCGACGGGCGGCACTGGCCGTTCATCGGCTCGGTGGTCGACCACGTCGAGCAGCGGCGCCGGCCGCGCCGCCCCGGCGAGCTGCCCCACAACATCGCCCTGCCGTTCCCCTTCAGCAGCCAGCGCGTCGGCGAAGTGCCCCGCGCCGGCCCGTACGGCGCCTTCCTCGGCAACGCCTACAACCCGCTCTGGACCGAGTTCCGCGGCCAGGCCAACCGCGTCGCAGTCAAGACGCTCCAGGACCAGCGCTTCGAGGACGTGGAGCCTTACGTCGGCATCACGCCCGAAAGCCGCTTCCACCTGGCGTCGTCCACCCGGCTCGACGCCGACCTCACCCTCGACCGGCTCAACCGGCGCCGCTCGCTGCTGCAGCAGTTCGACGCCGCCCGGCACCAGCACGACGCCGCCCGCAACCATGACCGCTACCGCGAGATGGCGTACTCCCTCATCGGTTCCGAGCGCGTGCAGACCGCCCTCGACCTCGGCCGCGAGCCGATCGGGCTGCGCGAGTCGTACGGCATGACGATCTTCGGCCAGGCCGCCCTCACCGCGCGCCGGCTCGTCGAAGCGGGCAGCAAGTTCGTCAGCGTCTTCTGGGACGAGTACGGCCTCGCTGGCAGCGGCTGGGACACGCACTGGGACCACTACCCGCGCCTGAAGAACGAGCTGATGCCCGGCTTCGACCTGGCCCTGTCGGGTCTCCTCCGCGACCTCGACCAGCGCGGCATGCTCGACGACACCCTCGTCATGGTCCTCAGCGAGCATGGCCGCACCCCGCGCCTCAACAACGCGCGCGGCGGCGGGCGCGACCACTGGTCGCAGGCGTACACCACGCTCTTCGCTGGCGGCGGCGTGGCGCGCGGCCGCGTCGTCGGCCGCACCGACGCGCACGGCGCCACCGTCACCGAGCGCCCGGTGTCGCCGAAGGACATCCTCGCGACGGCGTACCACCTGCTCGGCATCGACCCGGAAACGACGCTCGTCGACCGCGCCGGCCGGCCGCTGCCACTGGCTCCGGACGCGAGCGTCGTGCCGGAGATGCTGGCGTAGCGGCGTCACTTGGCGGGGACGTTCCACACGCGCACGTCGCAGTCCCAGCCGGCGGTGGCGAGGAGGCGGCCATCGGGGCTGTAGGCGAGCATCGCGACGGGGCGGTGGTGGCTGGCCAGCGTCCGCAGCGGCTTCTGCGTCGCCAGGTCGATCTCCTTGACGGCGCCGTCGAGAGAGCCGAGCGCCACACGCTTGCCGTCGGGATGCAGGGCGAACAGCATGCGCTGCTTGTTCTCGACGACGTTGAGGATCCACTTGCCTGTCTTCGCGTCGAAGAGCTGCAGTGCGTTGTGGCCGCTCTGCACCAGCAGCTTCGCGCCGTCAGCGGTGAACTGGAAATCGGACAAGTGGTCGTTCCCCTGGCTCCATGCGACATGCAGTGCTTTGCTGCTCTCGGAGTCGTGGAAGCGGATTGCGCCATCGAAGTCGAAGAAGGCGAGCTGCTTGCCGTCCGGGGTGTAGTGCAGCGCGAGGATGAAGCGGCGCTGCGGCGGCTTCGGGCTGCCTTCGCGCTTCGCCACGATGCCGCCGACGCGCTTGCCGGAGTCGGCGTCGAGGATCGCGATCTCGTGGTCGCTGAGGGAGACGGCGAGGCGCTTGCCGTCGGGCGTGAACGCGAAGTGGCCGGCGTGCTCGCTGGGGAAGGTGCGGACGACCTGCCTGGCATGGGTGTCCCAGGTCTGAGCGCCGCCCCAACCAGAGCCGACGAGCTGGTCGCTGCCGGGGCGGAAGGCGAGCGACATCAGCGTCGGGTGGGGCGCTAGCGCCGCGAGCTGCCTGCCGTTGGCGAGATCCCAGAGTAGGACCGGATCCTTGTAGTAGCCCGTGGCGAGGACCTTGCTGTCGTGGCGGAAGCTGAGGAGCGAGACCGACGCGCGGTGTCCGGTGTCGCGCAGCCGATGCATCGCCTGCTTTTTTGCAAGATCCCAGATCGTCAGCACGCCGGCCGAGTCCATCGACGCGGCGACGCGCCCGGTTGGATCGATGCGCACCGTCGCGTAATCGCGATCGCCGCGAGCTCCTTTTTTCCGGGGATTTTTCGACAACGGCTGAACCCCTTCGGCGTAGGCGTCCAGATTGAACCACGGAGCAGTATCCAGTTCAAGTGCTGGCTGGATCGTCGCCTTGTCGAGATCGACGGTCGCCAGATGGGTCTTGATGCCGTCGTCGTGCTGCGCCATCGCCAGGAAAAGCAGCCTGCGGTCGGCGTGGACGGTCTGGGCATAGACGCAGTAGGCTTCGCCGGGCTTCTTGGTCCGTTCGTAGGTGTGCAGCGTCTTGCCGCTAGCAAGATCCAGCAGCGTGAAGCCGCCCTGGAAGAAGGCCTGGCTGCCCGGCTGCGGAACGACGCGCAGCAGATCGCCAGCATCGAGCGCGGGGGCCTTGGCGTTCTCGATCTTCCTGCCCGTTGCAAGCTCGCAGGCCGGCCATTCCTTTTGCGCGAGGGGCGAAAGCTGCGCGAGCTGCTTGCCGTTCCTGGTGAACGCGAACCAGGCGGCGCCAGCGTCGCCGAACATGCCGGCAGGTCTTGCGGGCAGTTCGGCGGGATGCGTCTTGCCCGTCGCCACGTCGCCGATGCGGGGGGCGGCCAGCTCCTTTTCGCCGGACACCGCGCGCCTGCCCTCGAGCACCAGCCAGCGGCTGTCGCGGCTGAAGGTGGCGGCGGTGGTGGCGTTGAAGGTGTGCCCCGGCTTGCCGGTCTGGGAGTCGTAGAGGCGGGCGGTGCCGTCAACGAAAAGCATGTTTGGCGTTGAATCGACGGAGCAGAGCCACCTGCCATCGGGGCTGAAGGAGACGGTGCCGCCCGCCTGCGGGACGCGCAAAGTGAGCTTGCCGGTGGCCACGTCGTAGACTTCGAGGTCCTGCGCGGCGACGGCGAGACGTTTGCCGTCACTGCTGAAGACGGCGCTGTTGACTGGCGGACTCCCGCGCAGAATCAACGCTGGTTCCTCGGGCGCCTGTCCGACGACCAGCGCGAGCGATGCCAGGAGCGTGGCGGCGAACATGGGATTCTCCTCGTTGCAGGATGGACGAGCTTAACGGCGTAGCAGTCGGGCAAAGCAGACGTGGACGGCTCTTGGGCGCTTCGCGGTTCGCCCTCTCCTAACCATACGCAACGGCGACCGAGTGGGCGATAGTGCTTCGCTCCCACGGTCGCCAACGGGGCAGCGTCACTTGGCGGGGACGTTCCACACGCGCACGTCGCAGTCCCAGCCGGCGCTCGCGAGGAGGCGGCCGTCGGGGCTGTAGGCGAGCATCGCGACGGGGCGGTGGTGGCCGGCCAGCGTCCGCAGCGTCTTCTGAGTCGCCAGGTCGATCTCCTTGACCGAGCCGTCGAGGTAGCCGAGCGCCACGCGCTTGCCGTCGGGATGCAGGGCGAAGTGGAAGCGCTGTTTGCTTTCGACGACGTTGACGATCCATTTGCCTGTCTTCGCGTCGAAGAGCTGCAGGGAACTGTGGCTGCTCTGCACCAGCAGCTTCGCGCCGTCGGCGCTGAACTGGAAATCGGACAGTTGGTCGTTCCCCTGGCTCCACGCGACATGCAGCGCTTTGCCGCTGTCGGGGTCGTGGAAGCGGATGGCGCCGTCGAACTCGGAGAAGGCGAGCTGCTTGCCGTCGGGGGTGTAGTGCAGCGCGAGGATGAAGCGGCGCTGGGGCGGCTTGGGGCTGCCTTCGCGCTTCGCCACGATGCCGCCGACGCGCTTGCCGGTGTCGGCGTCGAGGATCGCGACTTCGTGGTCGCTGAGGGAGACGGCGAGGCGCTTGCCGTCGGGCGTGAAGGCGAAGTGGCCGGCGTGCTCGCTGGGGAAGGTGCGGACGACCTGCCTGGCATG
>JAYSSW010000284.1:0-2057 GCA_043720335.1 Planctomycetia bacterium | reverse complement strand
CCCGCCGCCTCAGACGGCGGCGGGCTTGACAACATCAACATGAATTTGCTGCGTGGGGCTTGAAACAAGAAATCACAGCGTCGAGGGGCTGGGATCGTCGAACTCGGTGTTGAGCATGTAGGCGCGGAACGTCGCTGGCGCCCGCTGGAGTTCGGACGGGGCGAACGTGAACAGGGTCACAATGTCGCGCTGCGTCTCCAGGGGCAGTGTGGCGAGGTGCGGCTCGACCATTGCGTCGCGCTTCTCTCGCGTCATTCCCTCAAAATGCGAATCGACAACCCGCACCCGGATGGACGCGGAGTTGTAGCGGTACGAATCGGCCTGCTCGAAGTGCTGGCGGAGCAAATCCTCCACTTCGCGAGTTTCGCTGGTTCGCTTCGTTTCCCAGGGGGGCGTCGTCGTGGTCGTCATGGCAATTGTCCCTCCACCCATTCGTAGATCGCTCTCGCGGTGCGCAGCAGTCCGTTGGTTTCGCCAGTGTCTTTTCGGCCTGTCTCGTAGCGAAGGTCAGTTGACCAGTCGAATCGACGCATCCTTTTGGCGAGTTCGACGGTCAGGAAAACGCCACGTTCTCTCAGTCGGTCGAGCAGGACTTCCGCGCGATGGCAGGTCGCGCCGCGCGTCAATCGTTCAAGCATGTCCGGTCGGTCCTCCTCGGCGGTCATTTCAAGGATAAGCGCCTTCAAGGCGCATTCGACGGAGTAGCCTCCGATGTACTGGGCTTCAAGAGTGAGCCTCAGCGTTTCCATGATCTCTTCGGCGGCGGACAACCGTTGAAGTGCCACCTTCAAGAAATCACGCGCCGTTGTCGGCTGCATCGCCCTGCTCCGGGTTGGTTCTTCGCTTTCCTCTCCGCCCATTGTGTCGCGGGAAAGCGCCTTTGACAATCCCGTTCATCCATCAAGCCCGCTGCCGCTAGGCGGCGGGGTCGGCGCCATGCGAAGGCGTGACCCCGCCGCCTCAGACGGCAGCGGGCTTGACAGCGTTATGCGATGCGTCGCGTCACTTCGTCGGCGCGGGGTACGCCTTCAGGATGCGCGTGACGTTCTCGGCGTAGTCGGGCGGGGCGGCGAAGAAGCCGTCGATCTTCCAGAGCCGCATCATCTCCTTGCCCTTCTCCGACGTGTTCGCGTTGAGCAGGCCGCTGCTCAGCTTCTTGAGCATGTCTTCCCCGAGGCTGCCCGGCAGGTACGCGATGGCGACCGGCGGGAACACCTCCGACTGGTCGAGCGCCTTCAGCCGGTTGAACAGGCCCGGCTTCAGGTCCTGGTAGAACGCCAGCCCCTGCGAGTCCATCAGCGCCGCCTTCACCTTGCCGGCCGCCAGGTCGTCGAGGGCCGTCTCCAAATTCTCCGACAGCACGACCTTGCCGAAAAACTTCGACGACTCGCTCTGGAACTTGTCGGCGAGCAGGCGCTCGAGGTACAGCAGGCAGAACTCGCGGGTCCGCTTCGGGATCGACACGGTCTGACCCTTCAGGTCGGCGATCGACGCGAACTTGCTGTCCTTGCGGACCATCATGGCAGCGCGGAACTGCTCGTCCTTCTTGCCCGCCACCATCAGCACCTTCAGTTCGGGGTGCTTCTGAACCGCCCAGGCGTACTCGAAGCTGTTGAAGACGCCAAGGTGGATCTGCTTGTCGGCGAGCTGCTTGGCGACCGTGGCGCCGTCGAGGCCCAAGACGAGCTTGCCTTCGGTCTGCGTCGCTTCCTTCATGATGTCGGGGAACGACTCGGTCGCGATCTCGATCTTCTCCTTGCTCAAGTCGTTGAACAGCGTCTTGACGATGCCGATCTTGATGGGCCCCGGCTCGCCTGCCACGAGCATCGTGGCGAGTATGGCGGGTACGAAAGCGAGGGCGGCGAACCGCGTTGGGGTGGCACGAAGCATGGCTGGTCCTGTGTGCAGAATTCGTTCCGCAGCCGGCGCGACCGCGACGGCTTCCACGGCATGGAACGGCAATGCAAGCATTGTATGTGCCGTTCGGAGCGGATTTCGCGGAGAGACGGAGACGAGGAGGTCTATCATTCCCCTTATCAAGCCCGCCGTCGCTAGAC
>JAYSSW010000283.1:0-2059 GCA_043720335.1 Planctomycetia bacterium | reverse complement strand
GCGGGCTTACGCCGCGCCGCTCGCCGTTGCAAAAGAGATGCGACACACGGGTTTTGAAACCGCTTCTCAGCGCGTCTTCATGTACTCGATCAGGGCGTAGCGGTCGTCGTCGTTCATCAGGTCGGCGCCGTAGACGTGGCCGGTGTTGTGGTTGCCGAGGACGCCGGTGTCCATCAGGGTCGAGGTGGCGTCGGCGACCAGGCGCAGCTCGTAGCCGAGCTTCCTGGGGTCGTACTCGCGGTGGCCGACGGCGAACACCTTGGTCCGCTGCGCTACGGGGAGAAGCAGCTCGTAGATGCTGGGGACCGAGCCGTTGTGCAGGTAGGGCGGGGACGCCCAGACCGCCCGCAGCGCCCGGTTGGGATAGCCGACCTTCAGGTCGGGCTGGTTGGTCGTCGAGGGGCGCCACAGGTTCTCGTTGCCCGGGATCGGCTCGCCGGCGACGCGGAGCACGTCCTTCAGGATCGGCGAGATCGCGTCGAAGAAGTTCTTGTCCTTGACGGGGGTGCGGATGTTGTCGACGCGGAGCCGGTCGGTGCCGAGCGGCTGGGGGTCCATGTCGTCCTCGACCGGAACGATCTTGTCTTCGATCTTCCCTTTCGCCGGGATCGCGTGGCACCTCAAGCAGTGCTTGTCGAACAGGACCTTGCCCTTCGCAACCTGGCCGTCCTCGATGTCGCCGAAGATTTTCGCAGGCCAAGCGGGGACCTTGAGGTTGAAGGCGTAGCTTTCGAGCTTCTTGAGGTTGGCGAGCTGGAGCGTCGATTCCTTGGTGTCCACGTCGACGACGACGCCGACGCCGAGGGCTTCGCCGACGTTGCGTTCGAGGGCGGAGGTGGTGTTGCCGTCCCAGTGGTACCAGGGGAGGAGGGGGATCTCCCAGATGAACGGGAAGCGCACGGGGGCGTTGAGGGTGATCGAGTCGCCGGGGAAGAGGCGGTTGCGTGCGGCGCCGAAGGCGTCGACGCGGCCGTGGCCGGGGCTGTCGTCCTCGCCGGTCTGCGTGAGGATCTCCAGCCGGGCGCGGAGCAGCCTCACTGTGGTGACGAGGTTGTGGATCGAGTCGGCGAACTCGGCCTGGATCGGGAGAACCACAGGAAACCTCAGCCGCTGCAGCATGGCGGCGGGCGGGGCCAGGTCGTCGGCCAGCTTCCGCTTCGCGGAGTCCGCGAGCTTCCCGGCGGTGCTGCTCGTGACCAGCCCTTTGCGCAGGTTGATCGGCGGGCGCGCCAGCTCGCGGCCGATCGTCTCCAGCGCGGCCGAGGCGAAGACCTTTTCGAGCGGCTTCTCGGTCTTGGCGGCGACGCGGCGCATCAGGCCGGAGGTCCGCGTGGTGACGGGGGCGGGCATCAGGCTCGCGCCCAGCCGCTTCGCCAACGGCGCGTCGGCGAGGATGTCGAGGTCCTGCTGCGCGAGTCGGGCGATGAAGCCGAGCAGCTCGACCGGGTTCGAGATGGTTTTCCCGATGCTCTGCTTGATGCCCTTGGAGAAGGCGCGGACGTTGAGCATGTTGGTGCCGCCGTCGAAGCGGACGGTCTTGCCGCCGAAGGTCATCTGGGCGGTGTGGCAGGCGGAGCAGTTCAGGCCGATCATCTTGACGCCGGCGAAGCGCAGGTCGCGCGTGTCGGAGACCGACATGCCGATCGGCACGCCGTACTCGCTCTTCGGGTCGAGGATGAAGCCGAAGCGGTTGAGATCTTCGATGAACGGCTTGCCGGTGTCGAAGTCCTTGATGGCTTGCAGGAAGCGGTAGGGGAAGACCTCGGTCCCCTGCGAGAGATGGTACCAGTCCTGAAGCTCGTCGTCGGACAGGCCCTTGTTCTGGGCGCAGGCGGGACTGGCGGACAGCCAGACGGCGAGCAGGGCGAGGAGCGGGATGAACCGTTGCATGGACGACCTCCGTTGCGTGATGGGAACGGCATGCGGGATGTGACGAAGGAAGCTCGCGGTAAGGAAGGCTTCCCAGGAGCAACCCGCCGCCAGGATGGCCGATGCGGAAACGCATGACAAGCGGATTCGCGAAAAATCGCGAAAAATAAGTCGCGCGAAGTTTAGCCGC
>JAYSSW010000282.1:0-4500 GCA_043720335.1 Planctomycetia bacterium | reverse complement strand
TGCCCAGCCATGTGATCAGCTACTTCCTCCACCCCTGGGCGCGATACGCCGCCCCAGCGGAACTTGCTAATTGATGTACTTTCGAGCCGGCGTAATATGGCCTTGGCATTCAAGGATCGCGCCACGGAATTCCGAAAAAACCTGACGATTTCTTCTTTGGGCTTCGGGGATGATCTCACGTGCGATGCTCTGTGCCGTGTGGAAGCGGCACCAAGGCGAGCCGGGTGGCGTGAACTGCGACACGCCGAAGAATCGCGATGGCTTTCGCTTGTCTCCCGCTGGTACAATGGCCTGCGCGGTATTGACGATTGGCTCCGTAACCGGCACCCGGTTTTGAAAGCACCTTCGCGACCTCCACGAAATGTTCGCAGCCGAAGACATTCCAGGCATCAGGAAAGTCGAAGAGCTTGAGATCGCATGAAACACCGCGATTTGGTTGCTGAACTCGAACGAATCCGTCAAGATGCAGCGGAAGGTGAAGCATGAATGTCAAAGTGGTGATTGAACGAGGCAAGGACGGATACTTTGTCGCGCACTGCCCCGCACTGAAGAGTTGTTGGTCTCAGGGCAAAACCCGGGAAGATGTGTTGATGAATGTTCGAGAAGCCATTGCTCTCTATCTGGAGCCAGAGTCGGCGGAGATGGAGCAGACCGCCGAGCGTGAGGTGGTCGAGACAGCTTGCTGGCCTGTCTCGCCGATCAAATGGCTGTAAAATGAGGCCAACCCCAGCGATGCGTCCGAGGTGACCGATGAAAAGCCTGGCTGACGGACTGCCCCCTGAGATCGCTCGACAAATCCATCCCGACTGGCGCAAGAACGAGGAAGCGTACTGGGCGGTTCGCGACCGGCTCCTCGATCAGTATCAAGGCCAGTGGGTCGGCTTCGCCGATGGCGTGGTCGTCGCCTACGGCACTCGTCCGGTGGTGGTCTTTCATGACGCTCATCAGGCGGCCGATCATCCCTACCTGATATGTGTGGGGCGCGAAGACGAGCCGTACCGCATGCGTCGCGCCGCCTTCGGCTACGACACGAGCTATCCCGGCGAAGCACTGCCGATCATTCGCGCCGAGTTCCGTCGAATCAGCGGCGTCGCCGGTCTGTTCCTCGATCAAGTCATCGCGGACACCGGTGCTGACACAAGCGCCCTGCCGTGGGCGGACTGCCAACAACTACAACTTGACCCAGCGCTGGGAGTGCCCGGATTGATGAGCGGAGTCGCTGGCGGTTCGGCGACGACGCTCGGCTTCGTGGTCTGGGTTCAGTTGGACGGGAACGAATATCAATGCCAACTGCACGCGGATTTCGTGGGGCATGAGCGTATCCTGGGACGAGACGTTCTGAACTCGTTGGAGGTCTTGTTCCGTGGTCCGAGCGGGGAAGTCGTTATCAATCCGTGAGAAAGACAAACTCGCCGAACCAGGCGCTGCAGCAGACGGCGGCAGAGTATAGGCTTGCGGGGATTCGCAGTTCACTTGGCCGCTGCCGAGCTGGCTTTCAGCGTTCCTTTTCCACCTCTTGGGCGCCCCTTCCCCGCTTCCTAGAATGATCGCTTGACGCAATCATTCCGGCCCCTCCACAGGAAGCCTCAGCATGGCGGAAGTCATCGTCGGCATCGATCTTGGCACGACCAACAGCGAGATCGCCTTCGTCCGCGACGGCAAGCCGTTCGTCTTCGAGGAGGACGGCGACCCAATCCTCCCCTCCTTCGTCGGACTGGCCGAGGACGGCAGGCTCCTCGTCGGCAAGGCGGCCCGCAACCAGTACGCCGTCGCCCCCGAACGGACCATCAAATCGATCAAGCGGCTCATGGGTCAGGACACCGTCGTCAAGCTCGGCGAGCAGTCGTACCGCCCGCAGGAGATCTCGGCGATGATCCTGCGCGCCCTGCGCGACCGGGCTTCCGCGCAGCTTGGCGAGCCGGTCAAGAAGGCGGTCATCACCGTCCCGGCGTACTTCAACGACGGCCAGCGCCAGGCGACCCGTGAAGCCGGCGAGCTGGCCGGGCTGGAAGTCGTCCGCATCATCAACGAGCCGACGGCCGCCTCGCTCACCTACGACCCGAAGTCGACCGACCTGCGCCGCATCGTCGTCTACGACCTCGGCGGCGGCACGTTCGACGTGTCGGTGGTCCAGGCGCAGCAGGGCGTCATCGAAGTCCTTTCCAGCCACGGCGACACCCAGCTCGGCGGCGACGATTTCGACGACCTGCTCCTCAAGCACATCGTCATCAAGTTCGAGCAGGAGCACAGTGTCGATCTCTCGGCCAACCTCGTCAGCAAGGCCCGCGTGCTGCGCGCGGTGGAAGCGGCCAAGCGGCAGCTGTCGTCGTTCGCCTTCGTCAAGCTCGAGGAGGAGTTCATCGCCGAGAAGAACGGCCAGGCGCTGCACCTCAACCTCGAGATTCAGCGGTCTGATTACGAGGAGCTGATCACGCCGCTGCTGAACCGGACGATGGACAGCGTGCAGCGCGCCCTCGACGACGCCAAGCTGACCGCCAGCCAGATCGACCAGGTGGTGCTGGTCGGGGGCAGCACGCGCACGCCGCTCGTGTCGCAGCTGCTGGAGGGCCGACTCGGCCAACCGACGCACCAGGAGATCAACCCCGACCTGTGCGTCGCCCTTGGCGCCAGCATGCAGGCAGCCCTCATCGCCGGCCAGGACGTGGGCGCCGTCCTCGTCGACATCACGCCGCACTCGCTCGGCATCCGCGCCCTGTCGTACCTGCACGGCTACGAGAACACCAACCACTTCGCGCCGATTCTTCGCCGCAACACGCCCCTTCCCGCCTCGCGCAGCGAGATGTTCTCGACCGTCCACGACAAGCAGAAGGAGGTCGAGATCGAGGTGTTCCAGGGGGAGAGCGACGACGTCCGCTTCAACCACCGCATCGGCAACTTCCGCATCGTCGGCCTGGCCGACGTGCCCGCCGGCAACCAGCTCGTCGTCCAGCTCGACCTCAACCTCGACGGCATGCTGCGCGTGTCGGCCAAGGAGAAGACGACCGGCTTGCAGAAGCAGGTGACCATCGAGAACGCCCTGTCGAAGTTCGACGACAGCGAGATCGCCGCCTCGCGGGAACGCCTCGACGAGCTGTGGGGCCGCGACGCCGAGGGCGCCGACGGCGTCGACGAGGAAGGGGACGACGAGGACGGCGACGGGATGCCCGAAGTGGTCGACGGCCCCCGCGAAGGCCAGCGCGAGTCCGTTCAGGCCAAGGCGCTGATCGAGAAGGCCGAGAGGCTGATCGAGAAGGTGTCGGCCGAGGACAAGGTCGAGGTCGACGCCCTGATGACGCGGCTGCGCGTCGCCCTCACCGACCGCCAGTGGGACAAGTGCGTGCAGGCGTCGAACGAACTGAGCGACATCCTCTTCTATCTCGAAGACGCGTGAGGTACTCGATGCGGTGCCCCGTTTGCCGAGCGGAGAACGGACTTGAGCCGACGTGTCGGCGCTGCAAGGCCGACCTGGGCCTGGTCGTCGCCGTCGAAACCCAACGGCAGCACGCGCTGGCCGACGCGGCGCGGTGCGCGCAGGCGGGCGACGGCGACGGCGCCCTGCACGCTGCCCAGCTGGCGCACGAGCTGCGCCCCGGCGCCGATTCACTGCGAATGACGGCGCTCGGCCACTTGCTGCGCCGTGATTATCCGCACGCCCTGCAAAATCGGAACCGGGCGGCCGCGGATCTCCCCCCGTCTCCGCCCTTGGGATAGCGTCTTTTCCCTGTCCGGGGTAGATTCAATCAGGTTACGCCCGTTGCGATTCCGCAGCCGAGACTTTGCAAATCGGCCCGGAGCGCAGCATGATTGTGCGTAAGCGGACCAGCCGCATCCCGTACCCGATTTGGAAAGACACCGCGTGCCCAGCGCCATGTCCGACAAGAAGAGCCTGCCACGCCTGTTCGGCCCCTACGAGCTTCGGGAGAAGATCGGCCAGGGGGGCATGGGCGTGGTGTACCGCGCCAAGCCGCTGCACTTCGATTGCGAAGTCGCGATCAAGATCGCCAAGAAGCACCTGCCGCACGATCCCACGAGCGCCCGCCGCTTCCTCAACGAGTACACGATCGCGTACCCGTTGGAGCACGCGAACCTGGTCCGCGTGTTCGCCTGCGGCATCGAAGGGGCGGTCCCCTACCTCGTGATGGAGTACGTCCCCGGCGTCAGCCTGGACAAGCGGCTCAACAAGGAGGTGCTGTCGCAGGACGAGCTGCGGAGCATCTTCACGCAGGTGCTGCTGGCGCTGCAGCACATCCACGAGCGCAAGATCCTGCACCGCGACCTCAAGCCGGGCAACATCCTGCTCAGTGACGACGGGACGGCCAAGCTCGCCGACCTGGGGCTTGTGAAGGACCTCGAGTCCGAGACGATGCTGACCCGTTCACGCATGGGCCTGGGGACCTACGAGTACGCCGCCCCGGAGCAGATGGACGACGCCAAGCACGCCGACGCGCGCTGCGACCTGTACTCCCTCGCCGCCACCATGTACACCGCGCTGACCGGCCA
>JAYSSW010000281.1:0-2063 GCA_043720335.1 Planctomycetia bacterium | reverse complement strand
CTGCACGCCCTCGGCCTTGTTGCCGGCGAAGGTGTGGCAGCGGATGCAGCCGAACGCCTTGACGCCCGACAGGTGCCTGCCTTCGCTCTTCACCTTGCTGAGCGGCACCTTGAACTCGACCTTGGCGACGGTCGGCGTCGGGTCGAGCGCGACGAACAACTCCGTGAGGTCGCCGACGTTGGCGGCGCCGAACTTCGGCATGCGCGTGTGCATGTAGGTGCGGTCGTTGACGCCTTGCTCAAGAATCTTTTTGAGGTAGGGCGTCTTCAGTTTGCCGCCGACGCCGGTGAGCGACGGGGGCAGCCGGCCTTCGTCGCCCATCTCCTGCTGGGTCGAGAGGAAGTGCTTGTTCAAGCCCTCCTCGACGCCGCCGACCTGGCCGCGCTCGTGGCAGGCGTAGCAGTTGAACGTCGTCATCGAGTGGGCCAGCTTGTCCTTGCCGTCGAGTTTCGGCAGCGGTGCTTTCAGCGCAGCGATCAAAGCTTTGCGCTGCGGTTCGCTCAGCGCGTAGCTGGGAATCCCCTTCTTCGCGGCGGCGTCGAGGCAGCCGCCCGTCCCCGCCAGCTTCGCCAGCGACGGCGCTTCGGCGGTCTTCATTTCGCCTTTCATCGCATGGCAGTTGACGCAGCCGAGCGTGCTGAAGTAGGCCTTGCCTTTGGTGACGAGGGCCTGGTCGATGGCGAAGTTCTCGGCGTCCTTCTCCTTGGCGACCGGGGCGGGATTCCCCTTGTCCGTGAGATAGACGTGCGATCCTGCCGGCTGGCGTCCCAGGCCCGGCCCTTCGATGTCGACGGAGAGTTCAAACCCGCCGCCGCCGTCGAAGACGCCGACGACGATCTTGTGCATCCCCTTGGCGAGTTTGATGCTGCCCGACTTGGTCTGCGGCGGATGGATGCCGTCGTTGGTGACGACCAGCTTGTCGTTGACCCAGAGCTTGCTGCCGTCGTCGCTGGTGGTGTAGAAGCGGTAGTCGCCGTCGCGGTCGATCTTGACGAAGCCCTCGAACTTGAGGGCGACGTTGTTGACGCGGCGGGCGACGGTCAGCTCGAAGTCGGAGGCGTCGCCGGTGGCGACCGGCTTCAGCGTTTTGAAGTCGGGAAGGTTGACCCACGAGCCTTCATAGTAGGCGTAGGTCATGTTGGCGCCGGTCACGCCGGGGACGGACCCTTGCAGCAGGTAGGAGGTGATCTCGCCGGCTTCCTTGGCGCTGAGCAGGCTCGGCATGCGGCCCGACGTGCGGACCTGGTGCGGGTTTTCGAGGAACGTCTTCAGGCCGGAGAACGTGTATTTCTGCTTGACGCTGCCGAGCGGGACGGAGGTTGTGAGGATCTTGTCCTGGTCGCCTTTGGCGTCGCGGGTGCCGTGGCAGGCGACGCAGCCGACCTTGCCGTACAGGTCGCGGCCGATGCCGACCCCCTTCTTGTCGGGGCGGTCCTGCTTGGGGTTTGCGGTCGCGGCGAGGAAGTGGGCGAGGGCTTCCGCCTTCTCGGTGCGCTCCGCAGTGTCCAATCCGGCGAGGACGTTCGGCATCGTGGTGCCCGGCTTGGTCCCGTGCGGGTCGGCGATGAAGTCTTTCAAATGGCTGCGGCGCACCCGTGCGCCAACGGCGTCAAGGCTGGGGGCGGCCTTCGACGCCACGGTTTCGGAGGCGTGGCAGCTGGTGCAGTTCAGCTCGCCCAGCAGCAGCCGGCCCCCCTTCGCGGCGTCGGCCTTCTCGCCTTCGAACAGCCGCGTGAAGCCCGGCACGCCCGGCGCGCTCGGCGCGGCCTTCGTCTTTTCGCCGGCCCACGCCGGGGCGCCGCACGCCGTCAGCACGACGACGCAGCTCCACATCCCCAGGCGTCCCCGGTTCGTCACCCTTGTCATGAAACCTTCTCCGCGTGATTGGTCGAACGAAAGAATAGCCAACTTTGCAGGCAGGCAGTTCGGCAGGTTCGCGACGATGATAGGGCAGAACAGGGCCGGGCACAATCATGAAATCAGCACATGACGCGAAGTTTAGCCGCGACGCGCAGCGGAGCGCGGAAACCACGCGGCGATTCGATCCGTCGTCGCAAGTCACA
>JAYSSW010000280.1:0-9412 GCA_043720335.1 Planctomycetia bacterium | reverse complement strand
GGATGTCCATGAAGGAAGTTTAGCGCCCGGCCCCCGCGGTGGACAGCTGCCGAGGCGACTGTTTTCCGGGGAAAAGCAATTTTTCACAGGCTCTCAGTGGAGGCGGCGCCGTTGGCGTTGGCGGCGATGAGGGCGGACCGCAGCGTGATGGCGTTTCCCTGGTCGGTGATCTGCCCCAGGCTGTCGACCGCCGCCAGGCTGGAGATCGCCAGGTCGGTGAAGACGGTCGGCGCGAACGTAGCTGGGGTCAGTCGGCCTTCCAGCGTTTCGAGGAGCGGCCGGCGGAGGCGCCGCACGGGCGAATGGGCCGGGCTGGCGCCAAGGAAACGGGAAAGCCAGCGCTGCCAAATCGAACGATGCATCGAGCACTCCTGGGCATGCGGGACACGAAGCGCGATCGCTTGCGGGATCCGAACTTCGTGCCGATCAAAGGATGTTCATGGGGCGGGCGCAATTCCGATCACCAGCAGTTTACGCGGCCCGACCACGGTCGCGTGCCAATATTGACGCATGAAGCGACTGCGTGTAGGGGATAAAATGGTTAAAATTTGATGTCGGCGACATGCTGAACTGGCACAAACCGCGCGGCATGTCGGACGCGTTCCATAAGATCGCGAAAAACCGCCAATCGGCGTGCAGTTTTTCCTCTGACATCGCTTGTCGCCATGCGGTCTTGAGTGGATTGCACGCAATTCCTGAGCCCGAAGCGCAAGCGAGGAAATCACACGACGATGCGATGGGGGCATGACGTGTTGGGGCTGCCGATGCGCAGCGAGGAATGTCCTGCGGCTGGCGGCTCTCGCTGCGCGAGTCGCCGTTCCCTGGCCTTTGCACCCGCGCGCGTGCTGCCTCGCTCGCGCTTCGGGCTCAGGGGATCACTCGTACGAGATCGCGTCGGGGATGCGCAGGCGCACCGCGTACATGGCGGGGCCGAGGCCGGCGAGGGTCGCGGTCGCGGTGGCGGCGATGCCGACCAGGATGCCGGCGCTCCACGGGATGTAGACCGGAAACAGGAAGCCCGACTCCTCCAGGATCACGACCTGCAGAACGTACCATTGAAGAGGCACGCCGAACAGGACACCGAGCAGCGTGCCGAGCACCCCCATCAGGCACGCCTCGGCCAGCACCGAATGGATCACCTGTCGCTGCGGCGCCCCGATGGCGCGCAGCAGCCCCATCTCGCGGCGCCGTTGCAGCACCGAGATCAGCAGCGACGTGATGACCCCCAGCCCCGCGACCATCATCACCACGATCTGCTGACCGTAGGCGATGCCGTAGACGCGCTCGATCATCTCGTCGATGCGCACCTGCAGCTCGTCGCGTGTCAGCGGCATCAGGTCGTAGCGCACGCCGTACTTGGCGGCGATCGTCTCCTTCACCTTGGCCGGGTCGGCGCCCGGCTTCAGGAACAGGTCGAACACGTCCGCCTTGGTGTCCTTCCAATATCTCAAATAGTCGCGGCGATTCACATAAAGCGTGCCGAGGTTCCAGCTGTAGTCGTCGATGGTGCCGATGACGCGGAAATCGACAGGACCGTCGGGGCCGGGGAGCGTGACGATGCCCCCCTTGCCGACGCGGTACAGCGCGGCGAAGTTCTCCGACACGATGGTCGTGTTCCGCTCGGCTTCGAGGATCTTGTAAAGCGCGACTTCCTTCTGCTTCACCCCGCGTGCGCTCTCCAGCGGGTAGGCACGGGCGGCGTCGAAGGCGAACATGCCGACCTGTTTGTCGCGGTACAGCACCTTGAAGAACTTGACCGGCAGCACGCCTTCGACCTCGGGCAGCGCGGCGAGCTGCTCGCCGACGGACTGGTCCATCGGCTGCGTCTGCCCGCCGGAGCCGACGAAGTCGCCGGACGTGACGATGATGTCGGCGCCGATCGACTCCTTGACCCAGTCGCGCAGGGCGAGGCGATTGCTGCGGATGGTGCCGGCGGTCTGCATGACGAGGGCCACGCCGGCGGCGAGGGCGCCGATCACCATGCCGGTGCGGCCCGGCGCGCGCAGCAGGTTGTCCGCCCCCAGCCGCCATTCGATGGAGAAGAAACGCCGGGCGAACGGCTGCAGCATCCACGCCGCGATCTGGGCGAACAGCGGCGTCGACAGCAGCACGCCGACGCAGGCGATCGTCATGCCGCCGAACGTCCCCCAGCGCGGCGGCAGCGACGTGCGTAACAGAATCATTCCCGTGCCGGCAACAACGAGCAGCCCGCTCGCCAGCGCTTGCAGCGCGAGGTAGAAGCGCGTCGGCGGGCGCGGCATGCGGCGCACCGCCTCGGCGGGCCGTTCCATCGACGCGTTGATGGCGGGGAACATCGTCGCCGCCAGCGTCGAGATGATGCCGCACGCGATGGCGAGCATGACGAGGCGCGGAGAAACATCGACATGCTTGGCGTCGACCGCGACGAACAGCTCGTTGAGGATCTGCTGCATCGGCTGCAGGCCGAGGTAGGCGAGGCCGACGCCGAGCGGGATGCCGAGCAGCGCGCCGGTCAGCCCCATCGCGATCGCCTCGCCGGCGAAGAGGAGGCCGACCTGCATGCGCGTCGCGCCGACCGACAGCAGGATGCCGATCTCATGGCGGCGCTCCTCGACGCTGACCGACAGGGCGTTGAAGACGAGGAACACGCCGACGACCAGGGCGACGACGCCGCACAGCGAGAAGCCGATCCGCATGGCGGCCATCGAGCTTTGCGAGGTCTCGTTCTGCTCGAACGGCGTGCGCACGAGGGCGCGGCCGGCGACCTTCGCCTCGATCGCGGCGCGGACGACGCTGGCGTCGAATTTCGGGTCGATCACGATGTCGAGCCGGGTCGCCTGGCCCGGCGGGTAGCCGAGCACCCTGGCGGCGGCGTCCTGTTCGAGCAGCAGGACATAGCCCGACAGGAACGCGAGGTCGCCGGTCGTCTCCACCGAGCCGACGCGCGCGAGGGAATGCACCTTCTGATTGCGTTCGACCTGCAGCATCTTCATCGAGTCGGGGAGCGCCGCGGCCAGCTCCCTGCCGATGACGACCGGCGTCTGGCCGAACAGCACGGCCGCGCCGTAGGCGATCTCGGTCCCGTCGCTCAGCTTCAGTCTCGCCGGGTCGCCAAGCCCCTTGGGGGCGCCGCCGACGAGGTCGAAGCCGAACACCTTGACGGTGCGTTTGACGTTCTCGTGGTCGATGATCTTGGCGGAGTCGAAGATGCGCGACTGCACCGACTTCACGCCGGGGATGGCCTGGATCTCGTCCCCCATGCTGCGCGCCACAGGCAGGTCGCCGTTGATGACGACGAGGTCGGCGATGCCGGCGAGCGGGTTGACGGAGATGACGCCGGCGCGGAACATCGTGTCGTTGAGCGACTGCGTGGCGACCAGCGTGGCGACGCCGAGGGCGATGCTGGCGACGATCAGCAGCGCCCGGAACCAGCGGCGGCTCAGGTAGCGGAGGCTAAGCGTGCGAAACAGCTCGAACATGGTGGTGGGGTTCCTTCACCGTTTCCTCGGACTCGATCAGGCCGTCGCGCAGGTGGATGATCCGGTCGCCGAACCGGGCCGCGTCGGCGTCGTGCGTCACCATCACCACCGACCGCTTGCCCGCTTCCGGCAGGCTCCGCAGGATCTTCAGGATCTCGCGGCTGTTCGCGGTGTCGAGGTTCCCCGTCGGCTCGTCGCACAGCACCGCTTCGGGCTGGATCACCAGCGCCCGCGCGATGGCGACGCGCTGCATCTCGCCGCCCGACAGCTCGTCGGGGAAATGCTCCGCACGGTCAGCCAGGCCGACGCGCTCCAGCCCGGCGTAGGCGGGGATCAGCGCCTTGGCCCGGCTCTCGCCCGCCAGCAGCAGCGGCAGGGCGACGTTCTCGACCGCCTTCAGCGTCGGCAGCAGGTTGAAGAACTGGAAGATGAACCCCATCCGCTTGCGGCGCAGGTGCGCTAGCACGCGGTCGTTCGCCTTGTGGATCGGCACGCCCTGGAAGAGGACTTCGCCGCTGGTGGGAGAATCAAGAGCGCCCAGGATGTGCATCAGCGTCGACTTGCCCGACCCGCTCGGCCCCATGATCGACACGAACTCGCCCGCTTCGATCCGCAGGTTCACGCCGTTGAGCGCCCGCACCATGCGGCGCCCCTGCGGGTAGTGCTTCACGACCTCCCTGAGTTCCATCATGGCAGCGGGTTCCGTGGCGATAGTTTTGCTTCCAACCGCAAGCGCTCGACCTTCAACAACTACCCAATGATTCGGAGCAAAGTTGCGGAAATTGCCGCGAAGAGAGGATTGTGTGTGCGAAGCACCGTCATATAGCCCCCGGCTTGCCGGGGGTGACGCGCGACGCACGTCGGGGAACGCAAGAACTGCGACGGTCTCAACGCGACGAACGATCAAGATTCATCGAACCGGCGTGGGATTCGGCCGCACCCCCGGCAAGCCGAGGGCTATATGGGGCGTGCGCCCCATCAACACGCAATCGCCGCGCGCTGCTTCCGGAAGCGGCGCGCGGCAGCGCGTTTCGCATCGATCCAGCTGGCGGGCTAGACCGGGGTCGTGGCGGGAGCGGCCGGGGTGGCGGGCGCCACGACCTTCTTCTTGGGCTTGCGCTCGCGCAGGCGGGTCGCCTTGCCGACGCGGTCGCGCAGGTAGTACAGCTTGGCGCGGCGGACGACGCCGGTGCGTTTCACCTCGATCTTGGCGATCTTCGGCGAGTGGATCGGGAAGGTGCGCTCGACGCCTTCGCTCTGCACGATGCGGCGGACGGTGAACATCTCACGCATCCCCTCGCCCTTCATGCTGATGACGACGCCGGCGAAGATCTGGACGCGCTTCTTCTCGCCTTCGAGGATGTCGAGGTGAACGTCGACCTGGTCGCCGATCTCGAACTTGGGGGTTTCCTTCTTCATGCCGGCCGTCTCGACCAGCTGCATCAGCTTATTCTTCATGGGACTGCTCCGTTGGAGGTCGAAGGTTGGTCGCCGTCGGGATCCGCCTTGTCGGGCCTCGCCCTGTGCCGGCTGCGCATCTGGGACTGTTCCTGCCGCCAGCGCTCGACCGCCTGGTGGTCGCCGCCGACGAGCACCTCGGGGACTTCCATGCCACGAAACTCGCGCGGGCGGGTGTACTGCGGGTATTCAAGCACGCCCGGTTCGCTGTGGGACTCCTCCACTACGCTCTCCTCGTCGCCGAGGACGCCAGGCACGTAGCGGATGACGGTGTCGATGACGGTCATGGCCGGGACTTCGCCTCCGTTGCAGATGAAGTCGCCGACGGAAATTTCACGGGGATTCAGCCCCAGGCGGATGCGTTCGTCGAAGCCCTCGTAGCGGCCGCACAGGAGGAGGATGCGGGGCAGAGTCGCCAGTTCCTTCACGAGATCCTGGGTGAGCCTTTCACCGCCGGGGGTCATCATGAGCAGTTGGCCGGGCGTTTCCGCCTGGGCCTGCACATGCTCGACGCAGTCGAAGACCGGGCCGGGCATGATGACCATTCCGGGGCCGCCGCCGAAGGGGCGGTCGTCGACCTTCTTGTGCTTCCCGGTGGCCCAGTCGCGGAGGTTCCAGAGGTCGATCCGCACCAGCTCGCGCCGCAGGGCCAGCTTCAGGATGCTCTGCGAGAGGTAGCCCTGGAACAGGTCGGGGAACAGGGTCAGCACGTCGAAGCGGATGGCCATGCGCAGCGCTCGCGGACGAGAAGCCGCCAGCCCGGAGCGACGAGGGGAAGGATCCCCGCGTCACACCGGGCAGGCAAGGTCGAGCGCGAATCAGGCCGGGGTCGCCGGGGGCTGCTGCGCCAAGTCCTCGAACTTCTTCAGGTATTTGCGGATGAACGGGGCGACGTTCTCGGAGGGCTTGGCGCCGACCGACAGCCAGTACTTGAGACGGTCCGCGACCAGCGTGACGCGGTTGTCCTTGTCGCTGACCATCGGATCGTAGGTGCCCAGCTCCTCGAGCGCCCGCCCGTCGCGCGGCTGGCGCGAGTCGATGGCGACGATGCGGAAATAGGGACGGTGCTTGCGTCCCAGCTTTTTCATGCGAATGCGAACAGCCACAGTGACACCCTTCAGCAAGGAAATCGGCCGTTTCCTGGCGGCCCACGTTGCGATCCGGGTATTTTAGGAACGTAAAGCATTGCGGCGAGGGGGGAACGCAACAAAACGTGCGTTGACGCCGCGAAAGGGAGCCACACCTGCAGATCGGTTCAGGCGTCCATTGGCAGCCACTCCTTCACTTTAGCGAGGAATTTCCGGCTGTGGGAGTAGCCAATCAACTTGCGGTGTTGCAGCTGGCCGACCACGATCCCTGGATGGACGCCGACTTCCAACGCGAACTCCACGATCTTGGCGTGCGAAAAATACTTCCGTTGGACCGAATCGATGAAGTCTTCGAGCACGGACGAGGAGATCAGCCATTGCGAGGCCTGCTCATCGGCTCGCTGTTCGTGTTCCGGCTTCGCGGCTTGCGAATCCGCCTCTCCGAACAGGTCGATGTCTATGCCGTCGTGTTCTGGCCCGTCGTGGACGAGATGGGCCAGTTCATGCATCAGCGTGAACCAGAAATGATCAATCCGGTCGAAACGCAGCGACAGGGCGACCACGGGCTTCTGCTTGTTGAGCCAAAATGCCGCCCCGTCGATTTTCGTGCCAGGCAGCGGATCGAGCAGGACAAGCCGGACCCCCACGTCGGAGAGGAACGCGGGCAGTTCCGACAAGTAGGCAGGGGCGGCCAAATCAAGAGGCAGCGTTTGCGCGAGCTTCACCAGTGCCTTCAAGGAAAACTTCCGTTTCGTGGATCGCGACAGCGCGAGCTGACGGCAACGGCTGAACCAGGCGAGCTGCCCCGGCGAGTAGGAGCCGTAGCCGTCGCTTTTCCTCGCCACGAAACGAAACTTGGGATCGTCGTCGATCCGGGCGATTCCGAGAAATTTGCAAACCCCTTGTTCCAACTGGCCTGGATCGTCGATCGCGGGGAGCCAGCCGCGCTTGATGAGGTCGCGCACCGGCACTTTGGCGTAAACCTTCGCGCGCTGCTCGATCCCTTTGGCTTCGCGCACGGCGCGGTGCATCTGATAGGCGTTCTCCAACTTCAGGAAGAAGTCGCGAGACACTCCCAACGCCGCGCCAAGTTCGACGGAGGTTTCGGGGGTGATCGCCTTCTTCGCCCGGACGATCTCGTTCACCACCTGCGTCGGCCTGCCCAGGATCGCGGCCAGATCCGCCTGCGACCAGCCGCGAGCTTCCAGTTCCTCTTCGAGGAACATGCCGGGCGGGAACACTTCGGCGAGAGCAAGGGGCTTGGACATGGGACACCGATTCAATGGTAGTCTTCGATGGAGACGACGCGGATGACAGCCGTGCCGTCCTTGGCCTCGCGTTTCTCCAGGATCAGCCGCCATTGGCTGTTCAGCCGCATCGATCGCTGGTGCTTGCGTTTGCCCTTCAGCTTCTCGTAGTGCAGCGACCCGAGGGCGTAGAACTCGCGTTCATCGCTGGCGGCCTCGATCAGCGAGACTCGTTGGCGGTACTTCTCGACGGCCTCACGAGGGAAGCCGCCATCGTACGCGTCGTCAGTCGCCAGCTTCTTCATCCTGGCGGTGTGAAATTCGACCTTCACGACCGATCCTCGCACGATTCCATTATAGCACGTGGCGACGCCCTGTGAATCAGCCATTCACCCCTGGGGTGATTTTCTGGCTTCGAGCTGCTCGATGCAGGGCGCAAACGAAAGCCCGGCGCGTTCGCGCCGGGCTGGTGGGTTCGTCGCGCCGCGTCACTTCTTCTTCTTGTCCTGCTTGCGTTTCTTCTTGCGCTCGTCGGCGCGTTCCTTGCCGGTCTTCCGGTGCCCGGTGCCGACCTTCGACTTGGGCATGCCGCCGGGCTGCATCATGCCCTGCATCAGCCCGCCCCCTTTGCCCATGCCCATCATCATCTTCATGCGGTCGAGCATCGACATCTCGGCGATCTGCTTCATCAGCATCCGCACCTGGTCGAACTGGCCGAGGAACTGCTTGATCTCGTGCGGCTCGGTGCCGCTGCCCAGCGCGATGCGGCGGCGCCGGCTCAGGTCGATGACGTCCGGGTTCTTCCGCTCGTCCTTGGTCATCGAGTTGATCATGCCTTCGATGCGCTTGACCGCCTCGTCGGGATCCTCGCCTTCCTGGATCATGTCCCCCATGCCGGGCATCTGGCCCATCAGGTCCTTCATGCTGCCCATCTGGGACATCATCTGGAACTGCTTCTTGAAGTCCTCCAGGGTGAACGTCCCCTTGGCCATCTTCTTCTGCTGGCGCTCGACCTCCTCCTGGGTCAGCTGCGACTGGACCTTGGCGACCTTCTCGAGCACGCCCATGATGTCGCCCTGGCCGATGATGCGCTGGGCCATGCGCTCGGGGACGAACTCCTCCAGGGCGTTGAGCTTCTCGCCGACGCCCATCAGCTTGATGGGGACCTTGGTGATCTCCCTGATGGAGAGGGCCGCGCCGCCGCGGGCGTCGCCGTCGAGCTTGGTGAGGATGACGCCGTTGAGGTCGAGGGCGTCGTTGAACGCCTTGGCGCTGTTGACGGCGTCCTGGCCGGTCATGGAGTCGCAGACGAAGAAGACGTCGTCGGGCTTGACGAGCTTGTCGATCTGCTTCAGCTCGTCCATCGGCATCTCGGCGATGTGCAGCCGGCCGGCGGTGTCGAGGATGACGATGTCGTTGAACTGCTTCCTCGCCTCGGCCAGCGCGTTGCGGCACACGTCGATTGGGCTGGGCGCCTTGCCCCCCGGCGCGGCCGGCGCCTCGCTGTACACCGAGACGCCCAGCTGCTGCCCCAGCACCTTGAGCTGCTCGACGGCGGCGGGACGCTGCAGGTCGGCGGCGACCAGCATCGGCTTCTTGCCGTACTTGTCGCGCAGCAGCATCGCCAGCTTGCCCGCCGTCGTCGTTTTGCCGCTCCCCTGCAGGCCGCACAGCATGATGACCGTGGGGCGGTCCTTCGCGAAGTGGAACAGCGGCTCCGGCTTCTCGGCGTCCCCCTGCATCAGCCGCACCAGCTCGGTGTAGATGATGTTGACGATCTGCTCGCTGGGGTCGAGGGCGCGCAGCACCTCCTGCCCGATCGCCTGCTTCTTCACCCGCTCGATGAAGTCGTTGACGACGTTGAAGTTCACGTCGGCCTCGAGCAGCGAGGTGCGCACCATGCGCAGCCCCTCCTGCATGTTGGCCTCGGTGATCCGTCCGCGCCCGCTCAGCTTCTTGAGGGCTTCGGACAAACCGCGCGTGATCGAGTCGAACATGGCCATGAGGCGTCCCCGGCGTCAAGGGATCGAGGGTCGGAGTCGATGAAGAGAAGTATTGTAGTGCCGCCGCCGACCAGCCGCAACGGACGCCGGGGAAGGGGGATCTCGATTGAAGATTTCAGATTGCAGATTTCAGATTTGGGGGTGAAGCGATCATCAAT
>JAYSSW010000279.1:0-9422 GCA_043720335.1 Planctomycetia bacterium | reverse complement strand
CATTTCCCACCGCTCGCCTAATCGAGCGGCAGCGCATCAGCACCCGGTCCGGTGATGGCTTCGACGGTGGGATCGGCCCCGAGTCCGAAGTAGACCTTCACAACGTATTGGCGGAAGACTCCCGACCAGGTGTAAGTCTCGACGGTCTTGGCGGCGAACGAGTTCGTTTCCGCCGGTCCCGACACCGTCGTCGGTCGTCCCTGAACGATGACCTTGCCGAATTCCGACTTGGTGAGTTCCGCATCGACGGGCTTGGCCTTCATCGCCGCCCGCCACGCCGCAGCCGTACCCGTCGCCGCCTGCTTGGTTTGGAACTCCATCAGGGCCAGCACGAGGAGGACGGCCAGCCTCGCCCGCATGCCGGCCGTGGACGGGGGCAGATCCGCCGGGCCGTCGTACTCGCCGCCGCCGCTGTAGCGCGCCAGCACCACCGCCGCCGCCAGGCCGTTGAGGTCGGGCAAGGTCCCCCTCTCCGGCACGCGCAGAACCACCTTCACGCCGGCCACCTCCGCCACGACCAGCGGCTTCCCAGCCCCGTCGCTGTTCGACAAGGACCGCACCTGGCTGGGCTGGCACTCGTAGACATAGGTGTTCCGGTCAGGCAGCAGATCGACCAGGTTCAGGGCCAGATTCTGTCCCGTCGCCGCGCCGTCCCCCTTCGGCTCCTTCAGCGCCAGGGTGGGGGGCGCCTGGTCCCCCATCTTGCGCACGACCTCGAAACGCGCCTTGCCCGCAGGCTCCAGCGGCGCCACGCGACGCAGCCGGAACTCGTCGGCGACCGGCGGCTCCAGTTCGGCGGCCAGCCCGCCGTAGTCGATCAGCCGCTGGATCCCCCAGTGGTCGAACTGGTCCGTCTTCGCGCGAAAAATCCGGTTCTGCGGGACCAGGCCCCAGGGATGGTTCTCCCCCGCCAGATCGCCCAGCTCCGGCTCGGTCGCGCCCTCGAAGGGCGAATACCCCAGGCACAGCACGGATCCCAAGCCCATGGGCTTCCCGACGGAGATCGGGCTGGGGTCGGACGCCACGCCGTCCGCCGCGCCGACCGACGCGTAGGTCGCCGCGAAACTCTCCTCTCCCCCTTCAGGCTCCAGGACCTGAAACATCAACGGCGCTGCCCAGCGCTCGGCGGGCGGGATCCGCGAAGGGGGCGCCCCGAGTGCCAAGCGCGGCCCGATCCGCTCGTCGAAGAAGCGCCCTTCGCGGTGGCGGACGAAAAAGTCCCCCGCCGGGTGCAGGCGAGGCCCGAGCTGATTGGACAGCAGGTCCGCGATCCTGGCCACCTCGCTTCTCCACGCTCCCGGCTCGGCCAGGTCGATCGCCGGCTGGCCGTCGCCCACCAGCCTCCGCGCCGCCTCGCGGCCCGCTCCCGGCCCCGGATCCTTGAGCAGCTGCGCTCGGCAGTCGGCGAACACCTGGCTCAGCGTCCGCGTGTGGCCCGTCCCTGCGCCGACCTGGTCGACCCCGTCGGCGTAGGGGCTTTTCAACCGCACCGGAGCGACGATCCAGCCGTCGCGCAGCAGTTCCGCGAGCTTCCCCGCCGCCTCCGCGTGCTGCTTGACCTCGTAGAGGAACACTACGGCGATCTCGTTGAGCGGCTGCACGACGGCCGGTGTCCCCTTCGCCGCCGCGCGCTGCTTCGCCAGCGCCGCGAGCCGGCCGTTCCGGTCCGATTGAAGCATCGGGACGCGGAGCCGAAGGTCGCTTTCGGCCAGCATCGACGCGGCGCTCTCGGGATCGAGCATGGGCGGCTTCGGCATCGCCAACACGCGCGTCTGAACGAACGAGTCGTGCGGCTCGATGTCCAGGCTGCGGACATGGCGTTCCTTCAGCTTCGCCTTGACGGGGCGGTCGAAGACCGGGATCGCGGCGAGCCGCGCCAGCAGCTCGTTGCAGAACGCGAGCTGGGCCTCGGCGCCGAGGGCGACTCCTGTGAGATCCTTGCCGGGCGAGGTCGAGTAGCTGGCTTTCGGGCCGAGGACGAGCCGTTCGTACAGGCGGCCCAAGGACGAGCTGTCCGGGCAGAAGGTGATGCTCGGTCGGCGCTGCCGGAGAACTTCCGACTTTTCGCCCGCCTCCCGTGCCGAGGCGGGCAGCCAGGGGGCGAGCTCGCGCCGGGGAGGACCGCACACCAGGAGATGCCCGCCCCCCTCGACGAACTTCCGCAGGCTCGCTCCGTGCTTGAGCCAGGCGTCCTCGCCCAGGTCGTGAACGACCCGGAAGTTGTCGATGCTCGCTTTGCCCAGTTCAACCTCGTCGATCACGTCGAACCGGCAGCGCAGCAGCGGCGGCCAGCGGTTGTCCCACTTCTTCAGCCCCCGGATCGCTACGTCCAAGCGCGACTGGTTCGCCTCCGGCTGCTGCGAGGAGAATCGCCCGCCCCTGCCGGCGACGACCGTGACGCTCTGGCTCTTCGCTTGCAGGTAGCGCGCCGCGCCGCCAGCCAGCTTCCTGCCGTCGATCTCCACCGCCAGTTTCGCCTCCACCAGATGGAAGCCCGCGAAAAGGGACTGCAGCCCCTTCTTCGACCCGAGCAGCAGACTGCTCGGCACCGTCACCTCCAAGCCGCCCTCCGCGCCTCTTTTGGCCCTCAAGGGCGGAAGGGACGGCCCCGGCGCGTACGCCAGGGCGTCTTCCAGGCCGCAGTCGATCCAGCAGTCCACCTTGCAGGGGTAGTCCCGGCCCTCCACGGCCAGTTTGGCCAGCTCGGGGCTGCGCAGGCGCAGCAGCAGGTTGAAGCGTGTCTCGGACCAGGGGCTGTCCGCCGCGACCACTTCGGTGTCGCACAGAAGCTCCAGCGACGCCGCCGGGTCGCCCGGCGAGGACTGCACGACATCGACCGCGACCCCCTGTCGAACGCAGGAGGCATAGTGCCCCGCGGTGTCGAGGCGCCACTTCTTCCATTCCAGAGGCTGGCTGACGAGCACCAGCACGCGGTTCTGCCGCAGGGACAGCACGTCCCACACCCGGTCCATCAGGCTGAGATCGCGGAACCGCCCGAGCGCCAGCGCCAGGGCGGAGTCGACGTCCTTCGCCGCCATCCCCCCCGGCGCCTCCCGCCTGGAAACGCCGTCATGCCACCGCCAGGCCATGGGCGAGCGGGGCGGCCCTTCCGGGGCTTCCAGTCCTTGCGAGTCGTCCTTGGCTTCCGGGCTGACCTGGATGACCTGGTAGGGGAAGCCCGGGTTCAAGTTCTGGAACGTGCTCGCCAGCGCATCGGCGCCAATCCCCTGCGGGTGGTCCGAAATGACCACCAGGCGGGCCTGCACCCGCCAGCGCGGCGCCGCCAGCATCACGGCCGACAGCGTCGCGAACAGGACCATCGCGGCGAGCTGCCCCCCGCGGCTCCACGTGAGGACGTTGCGCGTCGACAACAAGAAGATGCAAGCAGCGGCGAACGGCAGAAGGACCAGGATTTCCAACATGGGTTCGCCTCGGTTCGCCTCGGTTCGTCTCGGTTCGTCTCGGGAGGCCGGTGGGCAGCCGGATCAGGGGTCCTGGCGCGCGGGACTGGCCGCCTCGACCGCCTGGGAGACCACCGTCGCCGCGTGGTCCGGAGCGATTCCCGCCGCGACCAGGCTGTCGCGGATCCCCGCCTGCACCGCTTCCCGGTGGGCCTGGGAACCGTTCGCGAACTCGCGGCACCTCGAGGCGAGGTCCTGCAGGTCGAGCGCCGCTTCGTGGGCGGCGTGGTTCGGCAGCTGGTCCAGCCGCTCCAGGAGCAGTTCGAACAGGCGCGAGTGGCCGGGCAGGAAACCGAAATCGCGAGCGATGGCCTCGTGGTCCAGGGGGAGCCGCGCGGCTTCCCTCAGGCGGTCGTTGCGGAAGACCGAGGCCAGATGGCCCAGTCAGCGGCGTTCCTGGAGGTAGCGGAAACGCTGGTCCGCGCCTTCCCCGATCTGCGCGAAGGCTTCCCGGGTCCGCTGCGCGTCGGGGCACGCGGCGAACGCGGGGCTGCCGAGCAGACGGAGCCAGTTGAGAGGCCGGTCGAGCGGGTAGTCCGCCTCCTTTCCGCCGGCGGGCTTGATGAGCTGCGCGGGGAGCGACTCCAGGATCCGGTGGGCCTGGTCGCCGCCGGCCGGCTCGCCGTTCCTTCCGGGGCCGAGGTTGGCGGCGGCGCGGCGCAGGACGTCGACGTTCAGTTCGCGCAGCGGGCCCATCACCTGGTCCAGCACGGCGCTTCCGCCCCCCGACGGCTGGTCCTTCATCTTGTCCAGCACCTCCACCAGCAGCGCCTGGGCCAGGACGAAGCGGTGGGCGAAAGACAGCGCGTCGGCGCCGGCGAAGCTCCGCAGGACCGACAGGCAGCTCGCCAGCAGCGCGACCTCCTTGCCGGCGTAGTGGTTGCGGACAAGACCCTCGAAAAGTTCCTGGAGCGTCGCCACGCCGCTGGAGCGGGGCCTGCAGTACTGCCCGAAGAACTCCTGCTCGCGGAGCGTCGAAAGCGCCCGCGCTTCGCCGTCCGGGTGGAAGGGGAGCAGCGACTCGGCCAGGGCGGCGCGGGCCGCGCGATGGCGGGCCTTGTACTCCGCCGTCGTGGTCGCGCCGGCCTCGGGCAGCAGGTGGGCCACGTCGCAGCGGGCCTCGCTCACCGTCGCGAAGGCCGCCCCGGCCCCGCCGCCCCAGCGCGGATTGTAGACCCCCTGCACCGCGTCGAAAAAGGACCGTTCGCGCGCCGAGCGGAACAGCTGCTGCCCGTCGAGCGCCAGCTCGGAGACCGCCCGCTTGAGGGCCTCCTCCGGGCTGCTGCGGTCGGCGCAGCGCGTCAGCCAGCGCATCCAGGCAGCGACCCGGCCGGCGCCGTCGGCGCCCTCGTCGGCGAGGCGGCGGACGAAGTCGAGCGCGGCCTGGACGAGGCTCCGCCGGACGCGCCGCTCGGCCAGGGCCGGCTCGTCGGCGTTCCTCGCGACCGCCGCCGCCGCCTCGTCGAGGTGGGCGCCGCCGATCGCGCGCAGGACGCCCGCCGCGCCCGGGCGCGCCCGACGGCGTTCGCCTGGGCGGCCACGGCCTGGAACGACGCCAGCATCAGCCCCATGCATTGCTTCACGGTCAGGGCGCTGTCGGCGGCGCCCGGCGCGAAGTGCAGGTCCAGCAGGTCCCAGCCCAGCCGGCGCCAGCGGTCCGGCGCCACCTCCTCGGGCTGCAGGACCTGGCTCAGCGCCGCCAGCCACGCGCTCTGGTGCGCCTCCGTCTTCAGGCACGCCTGGTGCGCCTCCACCAGCGGCCTCAGCTCCTCCACGAACTCCAGCACCGCCGCTCCGTGCCGGCTCGCCAGGTGGCGGAACTGCCCGTCCAGGCTGCAGCGCCAGCGGCGCATCTCCCGCGCGCTCTCGTTGCCCGGCTGCCACGTCTCGAACAGCCCCGCGACCACTTTCCTCTCCGTCTCGTTCAGGAACTCCTCCCGGCCGCTCAGCGCCTCCAGCGCCGCCGCCTCCGGCTGCCAGCGGTGGTCGAACGCGCTGCGCGGCTCGTTCGGCCTCAGCGCCGCCAGCGCGGCCAGCCAGGCCGCGCGCCGGTTCTCGGGCAGTTCCTGGAGCTTCGCACGCAGGTCGCTCTCCACCGTCGTCCGGGCGTCGTCGACGACCGCCTGCTGGAACTTCTCCAACTGCTCCCGCGTCAGCAGGCCCTCCAACGCGCGCCGGAACGACGCTTCGTTCTCGAACGGCCTCTCCGCCTCGACCAGCGGCTTGAGGCGCGCCAGCACGGCGTCGGCCCCGGCCGAGTCCGCGCCCCCCGCCTTGCGCAGCTCCTCGAGCCTGCGCGGCGAGAACTTGAACCGCGACGCCCTTGACTTGTCCGGGACCAGCCCCGCCGACGCGACGGCGTAGTCGGGCGTCAGCAGGCGGTGCAGCTTCCCGTTGGTCAGGACCGCGGCCGCGATCCGCTTGATGCAGTCGTCCCGCTGGATGAGCAGGTCGGGCTCGGCGCCTTCGTTGAAGCTCTCGCGCACCTTGTGCCCCAGGACCTCGACCGCGGTGGCCAGCAGGTGCTCCTTGTCGAGGACCTCGCCCCGGGTCGCCGCGACCCCCACCGCGCAGGCGAGCCAGTCGACCACGGCGCGCGAGTCGGGGCCGAAGACGAGCAGCCTGCCCAGTTCGCGCATCGCCGACGCCAGCTCCGGGTCGGCGTCCATGAGCCGCCCCAGCAGTTCCCGGGTCGGCTTCGAGAGGTAGTAGATCCCCTTGGCCTTGGCGGACGGGTCGCCCCACAGGCAGAGCGTGACCGCCGCCGCGAGGTACATCAGCGAGCCGCCCGCGGGGTAGCGCAGCGCCGCGTCGTAGCGCTCGACGATGGCGGGGTAGTTCTCGCCGATGATGTTCTCGACCAGCACT
Organism: Planctomycetia bacterium; assembly: GCA_043720335.1. Classification (GTDB taxonomy): domain Bacteria; phylum Planctomycetota; class Planctomycetia; order Gemmatales; family Gemmataceae; genus JAYSSW01. Next base: position 3,093 of record JAYSSW010000279.1, on the reverse strand, counting down.
TGCAGCGGCGGCTGCGAGACGCGGTACGCCCGGGAGATGCGCGCCTGCAGCGGGGGCGACAGCTTCTTCGCCGTCGCGTCGTACCCGGGAGGGTTCGCCGTGGCGACCACGATCAGCGGCACGTAGAAGTCCTCGCCGCGGCGCACCACGACCCGCTCCTCGGTCAGGCTCAAAAGGCTGTCGAGGAAGCCGTCCGCGAAGCGGGTGATCTCGTCCAGCCACAGGACCGACCAGTCCTCGTTCCGCCACAGCGCCGCCGCGTTCTCGTAGTTCAGCTTGATGTCCTCGTGGTTGGCGCGGATCGCCGGCCATTCGGGGTGCTTCGCCTTGAGCGCGGCCCGCTTATCGGCGTCCTCCTCCGACCGCTTGTTCCTCGCCTGGCCGGGCGCTGACGCGGGCGCTGACGCGGGGGCTTCCTCGTTGCCCCGGATCGCCATGGCCCGCAGCAGCTGAGGCTTGCCCGCCTTGTCGAGGACCAGCATGTCCTCGCTGAGAAGGTCGCGGGGGATCTCACGGTTGCCCTGGAGGAACTTGTACCCGCCGATCAGCTTCTTCTCCTGCCACGCCTTGACGATCCCCTTGCGGGCGCAGTAGCTCTTGCCCGACCCGCGCGGCCCGGTGAGCAGGACGCTGCGGCGCGTGCGGATCGCCTCGACGACGCGGTCGACGAGGTCCGTTCCGGTGACCATCAGGCCCTGGTCCTCCAGGTCGGCGACCGAACGGCGGCCCTGCTCCGCTGGCGTCCCGAAATAGTACTCGCGGAGCCAGCGCAGCGCCGCACCGATCGTCGTGCCATTGGAGTGGGATGCTGGGGCCATGGTGTTCCTGCGTCGCCGCCCGTGCGCGCGGGCTGGGGGCTTCTATTTGGGCTGCGTGATCTCGTCGAGGAGCTGGGGGAATTTCTTCTTCCCCTCCGGACTCTTGAGCCTTTCGTCCGCGTAGAGGCGCAGCGCAGCGTAGGCTTGGATTGGTGTGAACTGCGCGTTCAGCGAGCCGGTCCACAGTTTCTTGACGTCAGCGGTTTTCAGTTTCTTCTCGTCGAAACCACTGGAGAACGCGCTGCTCCAGTCGTCGTGAAGCCGCTTGGTTTTCTCCCAGCCGACCATTCGGAAGATCCAGTTGAGCGCCTTGCTTTCCAGGATCCTGACTCGTTCCGCGATTTCCTTTTTCAGATCTTCGAGTTTCTGCAGGTCGCCCGGGGCGACCTTGTCCTGCACCTCTTTAAGCAGTTCCGCGATATTTTTGAACACCTCCTGCGGATTGCTGTGGGCCGTGTTGTCGAGGTTTTTCTTGACGTAGTCCTGGAACTTGCGGGGGCTGAACTTGCCGTTCTGCTCGGCAGCGTTCACGGCTTCGAGCACGGGTCGCAGCGTCTTCGGATCCCCCTCGAACAAACCGGAGAAAAGCACCGCGAAGGGAATCAGATGAGGGAACAAGGCGAGCATCGCTGGATCGAAGCCTTTGCGGCCGGGCGGCGGGAGCGGCGGGGGCTTGCCGTCGGGATCCGGGTCCACGAAAACGCCCGGTTTGGGGAGTTTCACGTCGACCGGCGCCGGCTCGACGTTGTCCCGCAGGTCTTTTCGCGCCTGGTCCAGCGATTTCTGGAGTGAATCGCCCTTCGCCAGCGCTTCAGCGAGATCCTTGCCCTTTTTTTCCGCGTCCTTCCTCGATTTCGCCTGCGCCGCCTCTGTGGACGTGATTTGCTCGTTCAGCTTGCCAAGCAGCAGTTCGGCCCGCCGCTTCTGCGCGCCGGTCGCATCGCGGGCGGCCTTCTCCAGCGCCGCTTTCGCCTGCCGAAGCTTGTCCAGTTCGCCCTGGTGTTTCGCATCCTGCTTCCGCGCCACCTCCTTGGCGTCCGTCAGATAGGAAGTCATGGAGCGGAGGTCGGGCACACGCAGTGCGAGGAAGACGAGCAGCCCCACGCAGAGCGCCGAGCTGAGCCAGCGCAGCGGCACGACCAGTCCCTTCATGCGGACCGAGCCGAGCTTCACGCCGAGCGCCCCGGCGGCGGCGGCGAGCAGAAGCCAGCCGAGCAGGAAACGCCAGGAGGTCCAGAACGAGTCCGCGTCCATCCGCCGGGCGGCGCTCGCGACGGTCGGCGCCCAGATGGTCGCGCACAGCAGCCACGCCGCGGAGACGGCGAACACAAGGTCGGCCACTCCCTGGTGGGGGCTGGTCCGCTCCCGCCCGACCGCCCCCTTCTCCCGGTTGTCCGTCGCGGCCATGGATCGTCTCCTGCGGATCGACTCCTGCGCTCGTCCGTTTCACCCGCCCGGGCCGGCCGTGTTCCGATCCTTCGGGCTTACCACGTTCAGGTGTTTCTGGAACGTCTCGTTGGCGTCCGGGCCCAGCATCGCCTCGGCGTAGAGCCGCATCACCACGTCAAGGCGCGCCGGGCTGATCCTTTCGTTGATGCCGTACGCCCACAGTTTCGTGACGCTCTCCAGCGTTGGCTGCTTGAGCTTCAGCGCGGGGTCCGACCAGGTCGCCTCCAGCTTCTTGAGTTTCTCCCAACCCACGAGACGGAAGATTTGGCCCAGCGCCGACTTGTCCTTGAGCAGTTTCGCTCGTTCCTCGACCTCCCTGCGGAGCGCCTCGAAGGCCGCCTTGTCGGCCGGGGCGAGCGGGCTGTTGGCGACCTCGCCGAGCAGCATCTGGAGGGAGTGGTAGACCGCGTGAGGATCCTTGTGGGCGGCCAGGTCGATCTTGTTGGTGAGATGGTCCTTGAACGACCCGATGTTGAACTTGCCGTCCTTCACTGAGGACTTGGCCGACTCGACCACGGTTTGCAGGGTTTCAGGATCGCCGGAGAGCAGTCCTGGCACCAGCGCCAGCAGCGGCGCCAGCTCCGGGAACGCCACCGCGAGCGCCGCCATCGCCAGCCCCACGAACGCCTTGAGTGCCTTGTCGTCGTTATTCTGCTGCGGAGACGGCGGGGGCGCGTCGGGAAGCGTTTCGCCTTTGGGATCGACCGGCAGAGCGGGCTTGACCAGGGTCTCCAACGGCTCGGCGATCAGCGTCTCCTTCGGAAGCTCCGCAAGGGCGATGCCAAGCATCTTGCCTTTGTCGAGTTCCTTTTTGAGATGGACCTTG